>NZ_RAWC01000180.1:0-19231 GCF_003611685.1 Corallococcus sp. CA049B
CAACAACCATGACGACCCGTACCGCCCCTTCACTGGAAGCCGCCCCCTCCACAGAAGCCCCCGCCGTCGCGAAGCCCGCGAAGCGCTCCCGCGCCAGGCAGGTGCTGCCCATCCTCGTGGGCGTGGCGGTGCTGGGCGGTGGCGCGCGCTTCCTCCTCACCCACGGTCACGAGTCCACCGACGACGCCCAGGTGGAGGGCCGCATCGTCAACGTGTCGCCGCGCGTGGCCGGTCAGGTGGCCCGCGTGCGGGTGCACGACAACCAGACGGTGAAGGCCGGGGACGTGGTGGTGGAGCTGGACCACGCGGACCTGGACGCGCGCCTGGAGGTTGCTCGCGCGGACGTGATGAGCGCGGAGGCCCAGCTGTCCAACGCCCAGGCCCAGCTCACCCTCACGGAGGCCAACGCGGGCGCCAACCTGCGCCAGGCCCGCGCCGGCATCACCCAGGCCTCCAGCGGCATCAGCTCCTCCAAGGCCGCGCTGGATCAGGCCCGCGCGGACGTGACCGCGTCCGAGGCGCGCTTCAAGCTGGCGGAGACGGACCTGGGCCGCATCAAGCAGCTGCGCGAGCAGGGCGCCGTGGCCCAGGCGGACCTGGACGCCCGTCAGGCCTCGTATGATCAGGCCAGGGCCGCGCTGGACCAGTCCCGCGCGCGGCTGACCTCCACCGAGGCCGGCATCCAGAGCTCCTCCGGTGGCCTGGAGGCCGCGCAGGGCAAGCTCACCGCCGCGGAGACGGCGCCCGTGCAGGTGCAGGCCGCGCAGGCCGCGCTGAAGCTCGCGGAGGCCCGCCTCAAGCAGACGCACGGCGCGCTGACGCTCGCGGAGCTCGCCGTGTCCTACGCGCAGGTGCGCGCCCCCGTGGACGGCGTCATCAGCCGCCGCACCGTGGAGGTGGGGCAGATGGTGGGCCCGGAGCGCCCGCTGATGGCCGTCGTCCCGCAGAACGACATCTGGATCGTCGCCAACTTCAAGGAGGACCAGGTCGGCGGGATGCGCCCGGGCCAGCCGGTGGAGCTGGAGGTGGACGCCTTCGGCAGCCACGCGTTCAAGGGCCACGTGGACAGCCTCGCGGGCGCCAGCGGCGCGCGCTTCGCCCTGCTGCCGCCGGACAACGCGTCCGGCAACTTCGTGAAGGTCGTGCAGCGCATCCCCGTGCTCATCCGCTTCGACGGTGACCTGAAGGACCTGCCCATCAAGCCGGGCATGAGCGCCTACGTCACCGTGGACACCAGCGCGAAGCCGGAGCCCCAGAAGTCCGCGGCGGTGGATACCCGGAAGGCGGAGTAACCCCCCGTGGACGCACGCAGAGACGTCATCCAAGGTTCCAAGGCGGGCATCACCATCGCGGCCATGGCCGCGGCGCTGATGTCCGTGCTGGACATCTCCATCGTCAACGTGGCCCTGAGCGACATCCGCGCGAGCTTCGGCACGCCGTTGGATCAGATCGCCTGGGTGTCCACCGGCTACATGATGGCCAACGTGGTGGTCATCCCGATGACGGGCTGGCTCCAGCGCCGCTTCGGCTACCGGAGGTACTTCACCTTCTCCATCCTCCTGTTCACGGTGGCCAGCGTGCTGTGCGGCCTGTCGTGGAACCTGCCCTCGCTGGTGGCCTTCCGCATCCTCCAGGGCATGGGCGGCGGCGCCATCATCCCCACGTCCCAGGCCATCCTCTTCGCCCGCTACCCGCGCGAGGAGCACGGCATGGCGGGCGCGCTCTTCGGTCTGGGCGCCGTGACGGGCCCGCTGCTGGGGCCCACCGTGGGCGGGCTCCTCATTGAAGCGGCGAGCTGGCACTGGATCTTCCTCATCAACGTGCCGGTGGGCCTCTTCGCCGCGTACATGGCGTGGCGCTCCATCGAGCAGCCCCACTTCGAGCCGTCCACGGAGAAGGTGGACAGGAACGGCATCGCGCTGCTCGCCGTGGGCATGGCGTGCCTCCAGTACGTGCTGGAGGAGGGGCACCGCGAGGACTGGTTCGACAGCCGGCTCATCACCCTGCTGGCGGTCATCGCGGGCATCGCGCTCATCACCTTCGTCGTCCACGAGCTGGAGACCCCCAGCCCCGTGGTGGACCTGCGCGTGTTCGCCAACCGCTCCTACTCCGCGGCCACGGGGGTGAACTTCCTGGTGGGCACGGCGCTGTTCTCCGGCTCGTTCCTCTTCAGCCTCTTCTGCGGCTCGGTGATGCGCTACGAGGCGTTGGACATCGGGCTCATCTTCCTCAAGGGCAGCGCCATCCAGGTGCTGCTGATGCCGCTCATCGGCAAGTTCGGCGGCAAGGTGGACGGCCGGCTCCTCATCGGCTTCGGTGTGCTGGGCGTGAGCCTGTCCTTGTGGACCAACGGCCACCTGTCCACGCGCGTGGATGAAATCACCCTGATTACACCGGTGTTCATCCGCGCCTGCTCGCTGGGCTTCATCTTCGTGCCGCTGTCGGTGATGGCGCTCAGCAACCTGCGTCCGGAGCAGCGAGGCAACGCGGCCGGCCTCTTCAACCTCACCCGCGAGCTGGGCGGCTCCATCGGCACCGCGTGGATGAGCAGCGCGCTCAGCCGCTCCACCCAGGCCAACGTCACCGCCATCACCTCGCACGTGGACGTCTACGGGCAGGTGGCCCAGGAGCAGGTCGCCTCCATGACGGGCGCCATGGCGGCGAAGGGCGTGCTCAACCCCACGGGCGCCGCCTACGGCCTGTTGAGTCAGCGCATCAATGCCCAGGCGCTGGTGCGGGCCTTCAACGCCAACTTCCTCATCCTCGCCGCGCTGTTCGTCTGCGCCCTCGTCCTGGTGGCCATGCTCCAGAAGGCGGACCCCAACGTGAAGGTGGAAGGCGCGCACTAGCAACGCGAGCCGCTGGAAACGACAAAGCGCGGGTCCCCATGCACTGGGGCCCGCGCTTCTTCGTTTCAGGGGCTACGGCAGACGACTACCGGCGCCACTTCTGCGCGGCGGTGCCGTTGCACTCCCAGAGCTGCAGCGGGGTGCCGCTGGCGGAGTTGCCGCCCGTCACGTCCACGCACTTGTTGGCCTGGGGGTTCACCAGGTCACCGGCGCCGGAGAGGATGAACTGCTGCGCGGGGTTGCCGTTGCAGCTGACCAGCTGGATGGCCGTGCCGTTGGCGCTGGAGCCCCAGGCCACGTCCATGCACTTGCCGAACGCGCGCACCGTGCCGTCCGACATGAAGGACCACTTCTGCGCGTTGGTGCCGTTGCAGTCCCACAGCTGCAGGCGGGTGCCGTCGTTGGTGTTGGAGTTCGGCACGTCGATGCACTTGTTCGCCAGGCCGATGATGGGGCCGCCGGAGCCGCCACCGCCCGTGGTGGTGAGAGACAGGCCGTAGGCGCTCAGGATGGGGAGGAGCGGCTGGAAGACGGTGTTGCCGCCGGAGGTGCAGTTGCCGCCCGCGCCGGACGTCACGCCCTGCGCCTGGTTGCCGGACAGCCACGAGCCGCCGGAGTCACCGCCCTCCGCGCACGCGCTGGACGCCGTGAGGCCGTACACCGGGCCCGCGGAGTAGTTCACCGTGACGTTCTTCCCCGTGATGACGCCGCAGCGCCAGCCAGTGGTGGAGCCCGAGCGACAGACGGACGCGTTGACGCCCGCCTCCTGCGAGCCCTGCACCAGCACGTTGCCGCCCGCGTAGTTGTTCACCCACGGCTGCGACCCCCACGAGCCGTTGGTGCGCACCCAGGCGTAGTCGTTGCCGGGCCAGCTGGCCGCCACCACCGTGCCCTGCGCCACGCCGTTGAAGCCGCTGGTGCCCGTGCCCGGACCGCCGCAGTGGCCCGCCGTCACGAAGCCGCCCGCCACCGGGAAGCCGATGGAGCAGCGTGAGCCGCCCGGGTAGTACGCGTCACCGCCGCGCAGGTCGTACACCGGCTTGAACTCCTCGCGCGACGGCACCGTCCGCACCGCGGCGTGCTTCACGCCCGCCTTCGCGACGAAGTCCGTGCCGCCCGTCAGCGCGGAGTCCTGCGTCAGCACCACCACGCTGTTCGTCATCACGTCCACGTACCAGGCATGCACGGCGCGGCCCGCCATCCCGCTGTCCCGGTCCAGCTGGGCCTTCACCGCCTCCAGCTCCGCCTGCGTGTACTTCACCTTCTGGGGCACGGCCCCCGCGCGGCGCACCGCGTCCGCGTCCGCGTCCGTCGTCACGCCCACCACCAGCGCGCTGCCGTCCGCGTTCATCCACGCGCCGCCAAAGCGCTCGCCCAGCGCTGCGCGCAGGTGGCCCTCCACGCGCACCGCCGCGGCCTCCGACGCCAGCCGCTGCTTCGCGCCGTCCGCCGTCAGGCCCAGGTCCCGCTGCATCGCGGAGAGCAGGTCGGGCGACACGTCGTGCGCCAGCGCCGCCTCCGCCTGGGAAGGGGCCGCCATCGCCATCGAGGGAATGACGCTCAACGTGGCGCCGGCGAACAGCGCCGTCGCGGTGGAGAACAGACCGGAGGTCCGCTTCATCGGGTCCTGCCTTTCGTGCTGCGGGGGAGCCCGAAGCGAAACCCGACTGAGCCGCGAAGGTCAAACAATTCAAGAATTACTTAAAATCTCCGACATTTTTGTGTGGCCGAAGAAAGTCCCAGGAAACAAGAAGGCCCGGTGCGTCATGAGACGCACCGGGCCTGGGGACTTGCTTCGGTGTCGAGCGGAAGTCAGCGCTTCGCGCGCGGGGCCAGCGCGCGGGCGGGGGCCCGGCGACGGCGCAGCGCGACAGCGCCCAGCATCAGCAGGGCCCCGGCGAAGGGCAGGGTGCCGGACGTGCCGGACGCGCTGCAGCCCCCCGCCATGGCGTCGGACGAGTCCGGCAGGCCATTGGGGTTGTTGGACACGGGCGTGGGGGTGGGCGTCTGGCCGCCCACGGTGGGCAGCTGGGTGGTGGGCAGCTGCGGCGTGTTCGTCACCGGCGTCTCCGCCACCGGGGTCTCCGCCGTCGGGTCCTCCGCGGGGATGTTCGTGTCATCCGGCACGGGCGTGGGCGTGGGCGTGGGCGTGGGCTCCTCCACCGGCGCGGGCGCGGGCGGCATCACGTCCTCGAGCGTCGTCCCCATGGTGAAGCCGTCGTGGAAGATGGTCCCTTCGGGCTTGATGACGTTGTCGCGGTACAGGCCCATCTTCAGGTAGTTCAGCTCCTTGCCGAACTGGTTGGCGCCGTAGGTCTTCGGCAGCACGTGCTCCCCGTTGTGCCACAGCTCCACGAAGCCGACCTTCTTGTCCGAAGACCACTTCACGTGCAGCACGAAGTCGTGCCAGTTCCCCTTGTCGATGGAGGTCTGCCACAGCACGGGCGTGGTGTTGCCGCCCACGCGCAGGTTGATCTTGTCCCCGCGCACGAAGAACTCCAGCGGCGGCGAGCCACAGCAGCTCTCCTGGTGCCACTGGGTGATGACCTGCCACGAGTCATGCACCGGGTAGTTCGAGGGGAAGAGCGTGCTCCACTTGTAGTAGTACTCCTTCCCCTGCGTCTCGTGGGTCAGGTACAGCAGCTCGTTGCGGTTGCCGCTGGCGTTGATGGGGTTGTCGCCCTGCCTCACCGTGGCCTTGAGGGCGTACCTGCCGTCACGCACCACATCCGTCACGACCTGCAAGCGGCTGTTGGCAACGGCCTGCTGGCGCGTCCACTGGGACGTGTTGCCGGTCTCGAAGTCGCCCTTCCAGAGGACGCCAGCGAAAGACAGGGCCGGCATCAGGGAAGCAGCGGCAACGAGCTGAAGGAGTCGCTTCAAACAGGGGTCCTTTCGGTCCGGGTTGGGCCACGAGGACACGCGGCGGCGAAAAAGCCTTCCCGCCTCATCCCGCCTGCCAACCCCCTGCCACACGCGCGCCTGGCGGGTCGCCTGGTGGGCCATGAGGAGGACGGGCCCCTGCCGCCCGTCACTTCCCCAGGCATGCCGAAGCGCGTGATTCCGGGTGGATGCGGGCGCTCAAACCATCCTTCGAGAGCAGCCGTGCAGCCGAGCCCCCGGGCGTCATCCCCCCAACAACCTGACGGCCCGGCGCCCTGTCTCCCTGTCGCATCTGACGTGGGAAGTGGGGCCTTTTCTCAAGATCGGCGGAGCAGCCCGTCTATTGGTGCGTGTGTCGCCCCAAACATCCGATGCGCCTGTTCTCCCACCGCCTTGCTGCCCACCGCGTCATGGGACGCCTGGAGGCAGGGGACGGGGCCAGGTCGGCGTTCGTCGGAGGTTGGTGTAGAACGGCCCGGAGGGGCGGCAGGGGGGAGACGCCCGAGGGGACCGCATGGTGAAGCCGGCGAAGAAGAGTCTCTGGGCGCTGGCACTTGCCATCCCCCTCCTGTCAGTTGGCGTCGCGGCCCTGAAGCCCCGGGCGCAGCCGCAGTCCCTTCCTGACACCTTCTGGACGGATCGCCGGACGGCGGCCCGCATCGAGGCCCGCCTCACGCACCCGGAAGCGGACCGCTACCGCTCGCGCGCCCCCGCGGGCGGCTGCCCGGTGCCCGCCGAGCCCATGCCCCTGGGGCCGCTCGCCCGCATGGAGGCCCAGCAGGACTGGGGCGGCATCGCGGCGGCCTATGCCCTGGAGGGCGAGTGGAGCCAGGCGGCCTCCTTCCTGGAGCGCACGCCGGGTTCGCCGGAGCGCGACAGCGACCTGGCGGCGGTGGCGCTCGCGCGGGGTGACCATGAGCGCGCGCTGCGCCTGCTGGACGGCGCGCTCGCCGCGAAGCCGGACCTCACGCAGGCGCTGTGGAACCGCGCGCTGGTGTTCCGGGAGATGGGGCTGACGCTGCGCGCGTCGGCGCTCTTCGAAGAGGTGGCGAAGCGCAATGAGCAGGGCTGGGGGCGCGAGGCCCACGCCCAGGCGCTGGCCCTTCGCGAGGCCACGCTGGAGCGCCAGCGCCAGTGGAAGGCCGCGCGCGACGCGACCCTGGCCCTGATGGAGGACCCCAAGGCGCCGCTGCCCATGGACGCGGCCCGGCAGATGCCCGGCACCGTGCGCGGCATCTTCTATGACGTGGTGCGCGCCGCGGCGTCGAAGGAGCGCGCGCAGGCGCTGCTGCCGCTGGCGAAGGAGCTGGACCAGCTGCATGGCGGCAGCGTGCTCACGGACTACGTGCAGCGCGTGGCGAAGCGCGACTTCTCCCGCCGGGGCATGCTGGCGCAGCAGTACGCGGAGTCCCTGCGGCCAGGCCACGGCGCAGCCCCGGATGCGCTCCTGGACAAGGCGCGGCTGTCCGGCGACGACGACATCTACCTGGGCGCCCTGCTGCGCACCCGCGGCAACGCCGCGCGGGACCTCCAGGACACGCTCGCGCGCATCCAGAAGACGAACGACCCCTGGTTCGCGGTCATCGCGGAGCGGGACCAGGCGCGCAAGGACATCGCGGAGGGCGCGTGGTGGAAGGCCGAGCAGCGCTACTTCGGCGCGCTCCAGCGCTGCCGGGAGACGACGCTGTCGGTGCGCTGCCTGGAGCTGGAGCGGCGGCTGGCCATGTTCTACGGCGACATGCAGCGCGTCTCCGAGGCCGAGCAGCACGCGAAGCAGCTGTGGGCGGGCGCCCGTCAGCTGCGCGAGTGGGACCTGGAGCTCAACGCCCTGGAGATCCTCAGCCACGTGGCGCGCTCCCGCAACGACCTGGGCAGCGCCCGCGCGTACCTGGAGGAGTGGATGGCCCGCGGGGCCTCGGTCAGCTGCTACTGGCCCCACGTGCAGCTGGCGCACCTGCACTACCAGGACCTGCGGCCAGAGTCCGCCCGGCGCGAGCTGGACCTGGCCGCCGCCTGCTCCGACAACCCGATGGAGCCGATGTTCGGCGCGACGCTCGCGGAGCTGGCGCGCACGAGCTCCGGCCCCGGGGACGCCGCGTGGATGCGGGCCATCTCCGCGAAGATGCTGGCGGGCCCGGTCGTCGCGAAGAGCGACCAGGTCTATGAACGCTATCTGGAGGGCCGCTTCCTCCTGGAGCAGGACCGGAGCCAGGGCGAGGCGTTCCTGCGCGACACCATCACCCGGGCGGACGCGCTGCCTCGCGGGGACGCCCTGGCGCGCGAGTCGTGGGCGCTCGCCTATTCGTCGCTGGCGACGGACGCGGGCCGCGCCGGAGAGTTCCCCAAGGTGGTGACGCTGATGGCCGCCCAGCTGGGCACGCCCGTGCCCACCCGGTGCGCGCTGGCCGCCAGCGTCCACGCGGAGCGCACCGTGCTGGTCGCGCTGGGGCCCAAGGGCGAGGTGAAGGGCCACTACGATGCCTCCCGCAAGGTGGCGTTCGCCCACGCGGATTCGTCCCGGCTGGTGCCGGACGCCCTGCGCCAGACGCTCGCCAGCTGCGAGCGCGTGGACGTGCTCGCGTGGGCCCCCGTCTTCGGGCGCACGGACCTGCTGCCGGCGGAGCTGGCGTGGAGCTTCCGGCTGGGCCGCGTCAGCGGTCCCCGCCCGGCACCCGCGGCCACGCGCCGCCTGGTGGTGGCCGGCGTGGAGACGCCGTCGCTGCTGCAATTGCCCCGGCTGCCCGCGTGGACGCCGGACGCGGAGCCCGGCGGCGCTCCGCCGGACGTGCTGTCCGGTTCGGACGCCACGCCCTCGCGCGTGCTGGCGCGCATGGCGGACGCCACGGAGATTGAAATCCACGCCCACGGCATCACCGACCCCACGCTCTCCGGCGCCTCGCTGGTGGTGCTGTCCCCGGAGGTCAACGGCCGCTACGCGCTCACCGCGGACGTGGTGCGGGAGCACCGGCTCACCGGCGCGCCCACCGTGTTCCTGGCAGCGTGCAGCGCGGGCCGCACCACGGCCCTGCAGAGCACGGAGCCCTTCAGCCTGCCCGCGGCCTTCATTGATTCGGGCGCTCGCGCGGTGCTGGCCTCCACCGTGGACATCCCGGACGCGGCGGGCCGCTTCTTCGACGGGGTGCGCCGGCGCATCCACGCGGGCGTCCCCGCCGCCATCGCGCTGCGCGACGAGCGCCAGGCGTGGCTGTCCCGCGACGCCCGGGCCGGGTGGACGCGCTCCGTGCTGCTGGTTGAGAACGCCGAGTGACGCGGCGCGAAGGTCAGAGAGGGGGCTCCAGGTGCGTGTTGCCGCCAGGAACACGGAAGTGGTGGAAGGTGACGCTGGCGCTCACGTCCAGCGCCTTCACCCAGTGCCACCAGCCCACGGGCAGGAACACCATGTCCCCCGGCTCCAGCACCGCCTCCAGCACCGTGGCCTCCGCGTAGAGCGGATGCAGGGTCAGGTCCGGCGCGTCCGCGTTCACGTGGCTGAAGGTGCCCCGGTGCGGGTACACCCGGTGGCGCTCGAAGGACGGCACCAGCCGCACGTGCTTGCGGCCCATCACCTGGCCCAACAGGATGTTCATGTTGTCGTGGTGCAGCGGGGTGACGGTGCCCGCCGGCCCCAGGAGCAGCGTCAGCATGTCCTGGCGCAGGTCCGGCTCGATGATGCCCGCCGGGGCCCGCAGGTCCTCGCGCAAGGGCGACAGCCCGCCCTCCCGCCAGTTCTCGTTGCGCGGCACCATGTAGTAGTCGTTCGTCCGCGTCCCCGTCTCCAGCAGGGTGAGGAAGTCGGAGAACGGCATCCGCGAGCGGTGCCGGTCCTGGAAGGCCGCGTGCTCCGGATCCGCGTCGCGGCCCACCATCACCTCCACCTCCACGCTCCCCAGCCGCTCGCGGAAGTACGTGAGCGACCAGCGCTGGAGCGCCGGCCAGTCCGCCATCATCCCGCGCAGCACCACCGGCCGGTGGCCGAAGTAGTAGCGCTGGAAGAACTCCTCGGGGCCCACCCCGTGGCGCACCTCCAGCTCGCGGCCCCCGTCCTGCGCCCGCAGCGCGCTGTAGACGTCCATCAGCGACTCCATCCAGCCGAAGTGCCGGGCCACCTGCCGGCAGGCCCGGAAGTACGGATGGGTGCCCACCGCCGCCACCTCCGCCCGGGCCACCGCGGGGTCCACACCGGACGACACCAGCACCTTCTGTACGTCTTCCTCCGTGACCCCCAGCGCCAGGTTCTCCGCCAGCCACTGCCGCCACTCGGGGCGCAGCTGGGACGTGTCTTCGTTCATTCGGAACTCCTTGAAATCCTTGGAGGCAGGGGCCGGGGGGCCCCTGCTGCCGGGAGGGCAGCCCATGTTATGGACGGCTCCAAAGTCCCAATCCACCCAGCCTCGGTTTACGCAGGACTCCCCTCGTAGCAGGAGAAAAGATCCCATGACCTCCGGAGACGTGTCGTCCGTTGCCCCCGGTGCCTTCGAACCGGACACCAGCGCCCCGCACGTGAAGAACTCGTACCCCACCTGCAACGAGCGCGGCCCGCGCCGGCGCCGCCCGCTGCCGCCGCCGTCGGTGCCCCCCCTGCTGGAAGGGGGCGACGGGGCTCGCTGAGCCACCTGCCGGGCAGGCCTGTCTGCCCTTCCGGGCATTTTTCTCTCAAGAAACGAACCGCTCGGCGTCTTTAGTCAGGAAAGCCCACCAGTCACTTCGGGGCCTTGTGTCATGGCCAATCTCTTCAACCGGGAAAAGCGCCACTTCGAGGCGTTCATCCAGCGACACCGGCCCAGCCTGCTGGCGGTGGCGCGGCGGTTGTGCGCTCGCGGCATCCTGGACCCGGAGGACCTGGTCCAGGAGGCCTTCGAGCGGGCGTTGCCGGAGTTTGGCCACCTGAAGGACCGGACGGAAGCGGCGTGCGCGGCGTGGCTGTGCACGACGATGACGAACCGGTTCCTGGACCACTGCCGCCGGCAGCGCACGGAGAGCCGGGGGCTGCCGCACCTGGCGCTGGTGCAGGACCTGCCGGTGACGGGGGATGGCGACCGGGAGAACTGGGAGCTGGTGGGCAACGACGCGTTCCAGGCGGCCATCGAGCAGCTCAAGCCGCACCTGCGGGACGCGTACAAGCTTCACGCCGAAGGCCGCCGTTATCAGGCCATCGCCGAACATTTCAACGTTCCCGTGGGAACCGTGGGCAGCTGGCTGACGCTGGCGCGCCGGGACCTGAGGGAACTGCTCCTTCCGAGCGTCGCCGTGGCTCGGGAGCGGGGGGTCCAGTCATGAACGCGCATTGCACCCGGTTGCACCTCTTCATGGACGGGGAGCTGTCCGAGTCCGACGCCGAAGGCTTCCGGAACCACCTGCCGCGCTGTGCCGCCTGCGAGTGCGGACTCAGGGACCTGCTCCAGCTGGAGCTGCTGGCGGCGCGGGCCCTGGGCACGGGCGTGGCGGAGGCGCCGGCCGCGAAGCCGGAGGGCAACGTGGTGTCGCTGGGCGCGTGGGTGCGCAAGAACGCGCGCGTGGTGGCGCCGCTGGCCATGGCCGCCAGCCTCTGCGCCGTCTTCGTGCCGCGCATGATGCCCGCCGCGGACGTGCCGGCGATCGTCTTCCTGGAGAACCAGACCACCCGCGAGCTGGAGGCCCGCCTGTCGGATCCGCGCGCGGACCAGTGGCGCCGCTACAGCCCCATGCGCGGTGGCGCGGACGGCGTGGAGGCCGCCCAGGGCACCCTGCCGCTGCGTCCGCTGGCGGAGATGGAGGAGCGCAAGGACTTCCGCGGCATCGTCGCGGCCTACGTGCTGCACGGCCAGTGGCAGCAGGCGCAGGCGGTGCTGGCGCGCGAGCCCGCGTCGCTGGCGCGCGACAGCGACCTGGCGGTGGTGGCGCTGCAGGACGGCCGCTACCAGGACGCGCTGGCGCTGTTGGACCCCGTGGTGCGCGCGGATCCGCGCAACCCGCAGGCGCTGTGGAACCGCGGCCTCGCGCTGCGCGCCCTGCACCAGGAAGCCCGCGCCGCGCGCGACTTCGACCAGGTGGCCGCGCTGGGCGAGCCGGGCTGGAGCGACGAAGCGCGCAAGCTGGCGGAAGAGCTGCGCGCCGCCGCTCGCTGAAGCACGCTGGCTTTCCCCGCGCGTCACCAGCGTCCACCACCGGGCGCTTTCGCGCGGGGGCTGCCTCACCGCTCGGGATGACGTGACAGGCTGCTGGGGTTGTCGGAACACTCCAGGAGCCGCCCATGCCCGAGTCTTCATCCCGCGCTTCCGCCGACTACGCGTCCACCCGCCGTGACTTCCGGTGGGAGCGGCCGGCGCACTTCAACTTCGCCACGGACGTCATGGACCGGCACGCGGCCGAGCGGCCCCAGGCCCCCGCGCTCCAGTGGTCCGACGAGTCCGGGCGCTCCCAGCGCTTCACCTTCCAGGACCTGAAGGAGCGCTCGCTGCACGCGGCGCGCTTCCTCACCGGGCTGGGCCTGAAGCGCGGCGACCGGGTCTTCATCCTGATGCCGCGCGTGCCGGAGTGGTGGTTCCTGGTGCTGGGCTGCATCCGCGCGGGCATCGTCTTCATGCCCGGCACGCCCATGCTCACCGCCAAGGACATCCGCTACCGGCTGGAGGCCGCTGGCGCGAAGGCCGTCCTCACCGACGGCAGCTGCCTGGACCGCTTCGAGGGCGTGCTGGGCCAGGCCCCCGGCGTGACGACGTGGGTGTCCACCGGCGACGCGCCTGCTCCGTGGACGCGCTACACGCCGGAGGCGCTGGCGGAATCCCAGGCGACGGCGTTCCCGCCCACGAAGGCGGATGATCCGCTGCTCATCTACTTCACGTCCGGCACCACCGGCATGCCGAAGATGGTGCTGCACACCCAGTCCAGCTACGGGCATGGGCACCTCATCACCGGCCGCTACTGGTTGGACTTGAGGCCGGAGGACCGCCACCTCACGCTCAGCGACACCGGCTGGGCGAAGTGCGCGTGGGGCAAGCTCTTCGGTCCGTGGAGCGTGGGCGCGTGCAACGTCGTCTTCGACTTCCGCGGCCGGTTCGACCCCGTGGGCTTCCTGAAGGTGCTGGAGCGGGAGCGGGTGACGACCTTCTGCGCGCCGCCCACCGCGTGGCGCGCGCTGGTGCTCCAGGACCTGAAGGCGGTGGACCTGTCCTCGCTGCGCCATTCCCTGAGCGCGGGCGAGCCGCTCAACCCGGAGGTCATCCAGACGTGGAAGGAGGCCACCGGGCTGCACATCCGCGAGGGCTACGGCCAGACGGAGACGGTGGTCATCGTGGGCATCTTCCCCGGGATGGAGCCGCGCGTGGGCTCCATGGGCAAGCCGTCCCCGGGCTTCACCGTGGCCGTCATCGACGAGCACGGCAACGAAGTCGCGGACGGGCATGAGGGCGACATCGCCGTGCGCGTGAAGCCGGAGCGGCCGGTGGGCCTGTTCGCGGGCTACCTCAACGACGACGCTGCCAACGCCGCCAGCAGCCGGGGGGACTGGTACGTCACCGGCGACCGCGCGGTGCGCGACGCGGACGGCTACCTGTGGTTCGTGGGGCGCTCGGACGACGTCATCAAGACGTCCGGCTACCGCGTGGGCCCCTTCGAGGTGGAGTCCGCGCTGATTGAGCACCCGGCGGTGGCCGAGTCCGCCGTCATCGGCGTGCCGGACGACAAGCTGGGCCACCGCATCAAGGCGTACGTGCTGCTCACGCCGGGCCACACGCCGTCACCCCAGCTCGCGCAGGAGCTCCAGGACTTCGTGAAGAAGACCACGGCGCCCTACAAGTACCCGCGCGAGATCGAGTTCGTCACGGAGCTGCCCAAGACGGTGAGCGGGAAGATCCGCCGCGCCGAGCTGCGCGCCACCCAGAAGAAGTAGGCGGCGCGCAGGGCAGGGGAGACGGACTACTTCAGCCAGTCCGAGTGCACGAAGCCGGCGTCGGGCTTGTCCCGGCGCTGGTAGGTGTGCGCGCCGAACGCGTCGCGCTGGGCCTGGGTGAGGTTCTGCGGCAGCTCCGGGCTGCGGTAGCTGTCCAGGTACGCCAGGCTGCTGCTGAACACCGGCACGGGGATGCCCGCCTTCGTCGCGACGCCCACGAGCTTGCGCCACGCCGGGGCCATCTTGTCCAGCACGGGCGAGAAGGCCTCGGACACCATCAGGTTGGGCAGCGTGGGCTGCTGCTGGAAGGACTCGCGCAGCGGGGTGAGCAGCTTCGCGCGGATGATGCAGCCGCCCCGCCAGATGCGCGCCATCTCCGCCAGCGACACGCCCCACTTGTACTCGTCCGACGCCGCCTGGATGAGCCGCATGCCCTGCGCGTACGTCACCACGCGCGCCGCGTAGAGCGCGTCATGCGCCCACTGCGCCAGCTCCTTCTTCTCCTCCGAGGACAGGGAGATGTCGGGGCCGTGGAGCTTCTTGCTCGCGGCCACGCGCTCGTCCTTGCGCGAGGACAGGTTGCGCGCGTCCAGCGCGGACGCGATGGAGGGCACCGGCACGCCCAAATCGAGCGCCACCTGCACCGTCCACTTGCCCGTGCCCTTCTGGCCGGCCTTGTCCAGCACCATGTCCACCAGCGGCTTGCCCGTCTCCGGGTCGCGCTTGCGGAGCACCTTGATGGTGGTCTCCAGGAGGAACGACTCGGCGATGCCCTCGTTCCACTTGCTGAACAGGTCCGCGAGCGTCGCGGTGTCCAGGCCCAGGCCGCGGTGGAGCACGTCGTACGTCTCCGCGAGCAGCTGCATGTCCGCGTACTCGATGCCGTTGTGCACCATCTTCACGAAGTGGCCCGCGCCCTCCGGGCCCACGTGGGTGACGCACAGGCCTTCCTCGCTGCGCGCGGCGATGGCCTCCAGCACCGGCTGCACCAGCGCGTATGCGTCCTTGGGACCGCCGGGCATGATGGACGGGCCGTGGCGCGCGCCCTCCTCGCCGCCGGACACGCCGATGCCCAGGAAGTGGAAGCCCTTCTCCTTGCACAGGGCCTCACGGCGGCGCGTGTCCAGGTACCAGGAGTTGCCCGCGTCCATGATGACGTCGCCGGGCGACAGCAGCGGGAACAGCCGCTCCATCATCTCGTCCACGGGGGCGCCCGCGGTGATCATCAGGAGGATGCGGCGCGGGCGCTCCAGGCCGGCGACGAACTTCTCCAGCTCCGGGAAGCCCTGCAGGGCCTGCTTCGGGTTCTCCTTCTGGACCTGCTGGAGCTTCTCCGGGTGGCGGTCCCACACGGCGACGCGGAAGCCGTGGTCCGCGATGTTGAGGGCCAGGCTCGCGCCCATCACGCCCATGCCCGCCACGCCGAACTGCGCCGGCTTCGTCTGTTCGCTCATCGTTCCCTCCAGAGGGCCGCCTCACCCGTGGGCGGCGGGATCCAACATCCACTGCGTGTTCGTCACGTGCGACGCGGGCAGGGACATATCGCCCGCGAGGATGCGCCGCATGGCGTCCCGCTTGCCCTCGCCGGCCACCAGCCCCAGCACCGCCCCCGCGCCCTGGAGCACGGGGAACGTCAGCGTCATCCGCCACGGCGGCGGCTTGGCGCTCTGCTCCACCGCCAGCACCCGCCGCGTGCGCTCCTGGAGCGCAGGGTGGCCGGGCATGAGGCTCGCGGTGTGGCCGTCCTCGCCCACGCCAATGAGCACCACGTCCAGCTTCGCGGGCAGCGTCTTCTCGTAGTCGCGCGCGGCGGCGTCGCGGTCCGTGCGCTCACCCTGCATGCGGAACACCTGCGCGTCCGGCAGCTTCAGCGGCTCGAGCAGCGACTGCTTCACCAGCAGGTAGTTGCTGTCCGGGTGGTCCGGCGGCACGAAGCGCTCGTCCACGAAGTACACGTCCACACGCTCCCAGGGGAGCTTGTGGTCCGCGAGCATCCGGTACGCGGGCTTGGGCGTGTTGCCGCCCGACAGGGCCAGGCTCACGCGGGCCTTCGTCGCGAGCGCCTGGGTCAGCTCGCGCGCCATCCAGTCCGCGGCCTCGCGGGCGAGCTGGTCCGAGGGGACGACGAGGGGCTGGCTCATAGCGGGGACCACCGCCGGCCGTTCTTCGCGGGCAGCGCGTCCGCGGCGTCAGGGCCCTTGCTGCCCTTGGGGTAGGTGTGGACCGTGCCGCCCGCGTCCGTCTCCAGCGCCTTCAGGATGGGCGTGATGTAGCCCCACGCCTGCTCCACGCTGTCCTGGCGCGCGAAGAGGGTGGCGTTGCCGCGCATGCAGTCCAGCAGCAGCCGCTCGTACGCCTCCGGCACGGGCTTCTTGAAGCTCTCCGCGTAGTCCATGTCCATGGTGACGCCGCCGATGTTGACGTCCTCGCCGGGAATCTTGGACTCGAAGGACAGCGCGATGCCTTCGTGCGGCTGGATGCGCAGCGTGAGCACGTTGGGCTGCAGCCGCTGGCAGGTGGCGCCGCCGCCGCTGAACAGGCCGATGGGCACCGACTTGAAGTGGATGGACACCTCCGTCAGGCGCTTCTTCAGGTTCTTGCCCGCGCGCAGGTAGAAGGGCACGCCCTGCCAGCGCCACGAGTCGATGTTCATCTTCATCGCCACGTACGTGGGCGTGCGCGAGCCCTTCTTCACGCCCTTCTCGTCCTGGTAGCCCTCGTACTGGCCCACCACCACGTGCTGGGGCACCTCGCCGCCTTCGACGGGGCGCAGCGCGCGGAAGACCTTGTTCTTCTCGTCGCGGATGTCCTCCGCGGCGAAGGACACCGGGGGCTCCATGGCGCACAGGGCCAGCACCTGGAGCAGGTGGTTCTGCACCATGTCCCGGATGACGCCCGTCTCGTCGTAGAAGCCGCCGCGGCCCTCCACGCCAATGGCCTCCGCCGCGGTGATTTCGACGTGGTCGATGTGCTGGCGGTTCCAGAGCGGCTCGAAGATGGCGTTGGCGAAGCGGAACACCAGGATGTTCTGCACCGTCTCCTTGCCCAGGTAGTGGTCGATGCGGAAGATCTGCTTCTCGTCCAGCGCCGAGCCCAGCGTCTTGTTGAGGGCCTTCGCGCTCTCCAGGTCGTGGCCGAAGGGCTTCTCGATGATGAGCCGGCTCCAGGGCTTCTCTCCCGGCTGCTCCTCGCGCTTGATCAACCCCGCGCCGGAGAGGCTCTGGATGATCTGCGGGAACGTGGAGGCCGGCGTGGCCATGTAATAGAGCTTGTTGCCGTCCGTCTGGTGGCGCTTGGAGATGTCCTGGAGCTTCTGGCCCAGGCGCTTGAAGGCCTCCGGGTCGTCGTAGCCGCCGGAGGCGGTCTCGATGGCCTCCGCGAAGCGCTTCACCGCGGCCTCGTCCAGGGGCTGCGTGCGGGCGAACTTCTTCAGCCCCTCCTTCACGTGCTCGCGGAAGGAGGCGTCCTCCAGCTTGGAGCGGCTGTAGGCGACGATGGCGAAGTGCTCGGGGAGCAGGCCGGAGCGGGCGAGCTCGAAGAGGGCGGGGAATAGCTTGCGCTCGGCCAGGTCGCCCGTGGCACCGAAGAGGACCAGGGTGCAGGGGTCCGGGCGCCCCGCGCTGAACACCGGTTCGCCCTCACGGGGATGGGTTTCGATGTGCACTCCCTGCGCGTCCATGCGGTTCTCCCTCCGGGTTCGCCGGGCACCTTAAGGCGCTAATCTGGCGGCCCTGCAAGCGCATTGCAGGCGAATGATGCGGGCCTGACGTCTTGCCTGCCCCGGCGCTCGGGTGCTCCGCCGGCTTCCCCCAGGCTCCGCTCGAACTCCTCCGGAGGGCGCGCGGGCGGCCGGGCCGGCGTGAGCTGGCTGCCTGGAACGTGGTACTCCTGGCGGACCGGACGCCTCCGGCGTCGCGCTGAACGGAAGCTCCTCCTCTCGCATGCGCTACGTCGTCTCGCTGTGGTTCTTCGCGCTGTTCCTGGTCACCGCGCCCCTCCTCTTCACGTTGGGCGCGGTGTTGTTCGTGGTGGCGTACCCGTTGGACCCGAACCGCCAGTGGCTGCACGTGCTGGTGTGCCGGTGGTGCTACGGGCTGTGGCTGCACGCGTCCCCCGGCTGGCGCGTGCGGGTCCAGGGACGGGAGCTGTTGCCCAAGGGGCCGTGCGTCTACGTCGTCAATCACCAGTCGTTCGCGGACATCCTGGCGGTGATGGGGTTGTTCACGCCGTACAAGTTCGTGGCGAAGGCGTCGCTGTTCCGCACGCCGCTGGTGGGCTGGATGATGACGCTGCTGGGCTATGTGCCCATCGTGCGCGGCAGCTCCACGTCCATGGAGCAGCTGCTGGGCCCGTGCCGCCGGTGGCTCCGCAAGGGCATCCCGGTGCTCATCTTCCCGGAGGGCACGTACTCGCCAGGAGAGGTGCTGCCCTTCAAGCGCGGCGCGTTCCAGCTGGCGCTGGAGGAGCACGTGCCGGTGGTGCCGGTGCTGGTGCGCGGCACGCGGGAGCTGGTGGATGGGGATGGGCCGTGGATGAGCCCTCGCGCCACCGTCACGGTGCAGGTGATGCCGGCCTTGCCGCCGGAGACGTTCGGGCCGGACTCGGCGGCGCTGGCCACGCGCGTGCGTGAGCAGTTCGTGGAGGCGCTGGCGCGGGTGGGCTGAAGCGCCGCGCTCAGGCGTGCTCGGAGCCGGGCCGCTCTTCGTCCATCCGTGACGCCTCCGCGTGCGGCGAGTCCTCCACGGCGTTCGTCGCGGGCAGTGGGGGCGCGGCCTCGGAGACGGCGCGGGCCAGGTCGTGGGGGGCGCGGAGCAACGCCTCCAGCGCGGCGGCGCTCGCGGGGACGCCGCGCTGCTCCACCTGGAGCCAGCCGCCCTTGATGCTCACGCGGCGGTGGCCCTTCAGGCCCAGCAGGCGCTGACGCACGCCCGGCTCCAGGATGACGGGGCGCGCCTCCGGGGACAGCCCCTCCACCTGGAAGGCCGCGTCCAGCTCCGCGTCGCCCAGCACCTCTTCGCGAGGCGTGGCGGCGCCGGGAAGCTTGTCCTCGGGGCGCTCGTGCTCCAGCAGCAGGTCCGCGGGCAGCGCGCCCTCCAGGTCCAGCCGCAGCACCGTCACGGTGTGGCGCTTCTTGCTGATCGCGCCGCGCTTGCCCGTGGCCAGGAGCAGCGGCCGCCCTTGATAGCGCCCCTGCACCTCCATCCGCCGCTCCGCGATGGAGAGGCCGTGCGCCTTCGCGAACGCCTCCCACGCGGCGCGCTGGCGGCGCTTGAGCTGGAACAGCGTGGCGAGGACCAGGGCGCCCAGGACGAGCAGGGACACGAGGACGCCGAGCGGGGAGAAGACACCGGAAAGCATGGCGGCGCATTGTGCACTGGCCTCGCGGCGCGTGGTCCATCAATCCGATCGCGGACGCACCTCCGCGCGGCGGGCAGGCTTGCTGCATGGGTGCGTGGACCTGCGGAAGGAACGCCGCGCGAGCGCAAACGTGTGGAATCCCGTGGGTCTCGCGCGGACCGTGGCGCACGCGTGCGCGGAGTGCACGCATGGCGCAGGCCCCCCATGCCACGGGTGTGCCCTCGCGGGTGGGCCGCGGCCGCGTGCGGAGGCGCCGTGGCGCGTGGGGTGGGGA
>NZ_RAWC01000181.1:0-19221 GCF_003611685.1 Corallococcus sp. CA049B
GGCAGGCGCTGCTGGACAAGTACCTGGCGGCGGGGCGGGGCCTGGAGGCGGCGCACGCGGCGGGGCTGGTGCACCGGGACTTCAAGCCGGCCAACGTGCTGGTGGGCAAGGACGGGCGCGTCTACGTCACGGACTTCGGGCTGGCGCGGCCCATGGGCGAGGCGGAGGACGACGACGAGGACGGCGAGCGCACGCGGCCGGTGGGTGACGACTCGCCGTTGAACTCGCAGCTGACGCAGGCGGGCCTGGTGATGGGCACGCCCGCGTACATGTCCCCGGAGCAGTTCCGGGGCGAGCTGCTGGACTCGCGGTCGGATCAATTCAGCTTCTGCGCGGCGCTGTACCGCGCGCTGTACGGCATCCGCCCGTTCGACCCGGACGAGCTGTCGCGGGTGGCGTCCCAGCTGCGGCCCCAGGCCGGCGCGGAGGAGGGGCCCGGTGTGACAAGGGCCGCGGCGGTGCAGGTGCTGCCGCCGTCGCCCATCCTGGAGCCGCCGCGCGACTCGAAGGTGCCGGCGTGGGTGCGCCGCGCGCTGATGAAGGGCCTGTCGCTGGAGCCTCGCGACCGGTTCCGCTCCATGGCGGAGCTGTTGACGGTGCTGGGCCAGCGGGAGCGGCGGGCCCTGCTCCAGCGCCGCGCGGGAGCGGCGGTGGCGGCCACGGTGGTGCTGGGCGTGGCGGGCGGGGTGGCTTGGTCGCGCTCGCAGGTGTGCGAAGGAGCGCCCGCGCTGGTGGCGGAGCGCTGGGGGACGGACGCGCGCGAGAAGGTGAAGCAGTCGTTCCTCGCGACGAAGAGCCCGGTGGCGCAGGACATGGCGCGCCGGGTGGGCGAGGTGCTGGACGGCTACGGCGCGGAGTGGGCGAAGCAGCACACGGCGACGTGCGAGGACACGCGCGTGCGCGAGGTGCAGACGGAGGAGCTGCTGTCCCAGCGCTTCGTGTGCCTGGAGCGGCGGCGCAAGGACCTGGGCGCGCTGGTGGCCACGCTGCAGACGGCGGACGTGGCGCTGGTGGACAAGTCGCTGGACGCGGCGTACGCGCTGCCCTCGCCGGGGGACTGCGCGGACGTGGAGTCGCTGACGGAGCTTCAGCCCCGGCCGGCGGATCCCGCGAAGCGCGCGGAGCTGGAGGCGCTGGAGGGGACGCTGGCGGACGTGAAGGCCCGCGTGGACCTGAGCCGGATGCCCAAGGCGCTGGAGCTGGCGAAGGCCGCGGAGGCGCGCGTGATGGCCACGGGCTACCTGCCGCTGATGGCGGAGCTGCGGTTCCACCTGGGCTGGGCGCAGGCGGTGCTGGGCGACAAGGCCGCGGGCGGCGCGGTGCTGGAGCAGGCCGTCTACGACGCGGAGGCCGGCAGGGCGGACCGGCTCGCGGTGGCGGTGATGAACAAGCTGCTCTACGTGGACGGCGAGCAGGAGCAGTTCGCGCTCGCGCAGCGCTGGGGCAGGCTGGGTGAGGCGACGCTCAAGCGCGTGGGCGGCGACGCGGTGCTGGAGAGCGACCTGAAGGTGAACGCGGCCAACCTCGCGCTGATGCAGGATCGCCCGGACGACGCGCTGAAGCTGCTGGAGCAGGCGTCGGGGCTGCTGGCGACGGCGCTGCCGGAGGGGCACCCCAAGCGGGCGCGGGTGGCGTTCACGCTGGGGCGCACGCTGCTGGAGACGGGCAAGAGCGCGCAGGCGGTGACGGTGCTGAAGGACGCGCTCGCCCAGACGGAGAAGGCGGTGGGGCCCGTGCACCTGGACACGGCGCGCCGGCATCAGGCGCTGTCCATGGCGCTGCGCGAGCAGCGGGACTTCACCGGGGCGCTGGAGCACGCGCGGGTGTCGGTGTCGCTGCACCGCACGCTGTTGGGGAACCAGAGCGTGAAGCTGGCGGAGGCGCTGGACGAGGAGGGCATGAGCCTGCTCGCGCTCAAGCGCTACGAGGACGCGCTGCGGGACTACGAGGAAGCGCGGAAGGTGAAGGAGGCGAAGCTGGGGCCGGACGACGAGCTGGTCTACTACTCGCTGGATGGAGTGGGGCAGGCGCAGCTGGGCCTGGGACGCACGCGCGACGCGATCGCCACGCTGAAGCAGGCGCTGTCCTTCAAGGACGTGCAGGAGGACTCGCTGGGCGAGTCCGGCTTCGCGCTGGCGCAGGCGCTGTGGACGGAGGGCGAAGAGGCGGAGGCGCGCGACGCGGCGTCACAGGCGCTCGCGCGCTTCAGGTCCTCTGGGCGCACCGCGCAGTCGAAGGAGGTCGAGGCCTGGCTCTCCGCAAGGCCCGCCCCGGTGGTGAAGGCGGTGCCCGTGTCCGCCGGGCGCGGTGGCAAGCGCAGGCGGTAGGCCCGTCCGCGCCGGTGCCTTGGAGCGCTGCCTGCGTCTGCTACGGGCGGTAGCGCTTCAAGCCGCCGGAGTCGTCAGCACTCCGGCAGGCCGACGCTGAGGTTCGCGACCTCCAGGACGTTGACCGCGAGGCCGCCGCGCGCGGTCTCCTTGTACTTGTCCTTCATGTCGCGGCCGGTGTCGCGCATCGTCTTGATGACCTTGTCCAGGCTGACGAAGTGCTTCCCGTCGCCGGACAGCGCCATGCGCACGGCGTTGATGGCCTTCACGGACGCCATCGCGTTGCGCTCGATGCAGGGCACCTGCACCAGTCCGCCAATCGGGTCGCAGGTGAGCCCCAGGTTGTGCTCCATGGCGATCTCCGCCGCGTTCTCCACCTGCAGCGGCGTGCCGCCCAGCACCTCCGCGAGCCCTCCCGCCGCCATGGAGCACGCGCTGCCCACCTCACCCTGGCAGCCCACCTCCGCGCCGCTGATGGACGCGTTCTCCTTGTAGAGCGACCCGATGGCCCCCGCCGTGAGGAGGAAGCGCACCACGCCGTCCGCGTTCGCCCCCGGCACGAAGCGCCAGTAGTAGTGCAGCACCGCCGGGATGATGCCCGCCGCGCCATTCGTGGGCGCGGTGACGACGCGACCGCCCGCCGCGTTCTCCTCGTTCACCGCGAGCGCGTACAGGTTCACCCAGTCCAGCACTGTCAACGGATTGGTGAGCCCCGCCTCCGGCCGGCTGATGAGCCGCTGGTACATCGCCGCCGCGCGCCGCTCCACCTTCAACCCGCCGGGCAGGATGCCGGGCGTGGTGCACCCGCGCGTCACGCACGCCTGCATCACCGTCCAGATGCGCAGGAGCCCCGCGCGGATGTCCTCCTCGCTCCGCGACGTCAGCTCGTTGCGCAGCATCACCGCGCTGATGGGCTGCTTCTCCCGCTCACAGTGCTGGAGCAGCTCCTCCGCGGACTTGAAGGGCAGCGGCACCGACGCGCTCTGCGCGCGCAGCGGATCCGCGCCCGCCGCCGCGTGCTCGTCCACCACGAAGCCGCCGCCCACCGAGTAGTACATGCGGCAGGCCAGCGTCTCCCCGCCCTCGCCGAACGCGGTGAAGCGCATGCCATTGGGGTGGTAGGGCAGCACCTTGCGCTTGTGCATCACCAGGTGCTCGCCGTCGCGGAAGGGGAGCACCAGCCGCTGGAGCAGTGACACGCGCCCCTCCGCGCGCCAGTGCGCGACGATGGCCGGCACCTTCTCCACGTCCACGTCCTCGGGCGTGTCGCCGCGCAGGCCCAGCAGCACCGCCTTGTCGCTGCCGTGCCCCTTGCCCGTCGCGCCCAGCGAACCGAACAGCTCCACCTTGAGCCGCGTCACGCGCTCCAGGAGCCCCGCGTCCGACAGCCCCACCACGAACGTGCGGGCCGCGCGCATGGGCCCCACCGTGTGCGAGCTGGAGGGTCCAATTCCAATCTTGAAGAGGTCGAAGACGCTGACAGGCATGGCTCTTCCCACCATGCCACGTTCAACACGCGCCGCCTGTGACACCCCACTCACGACGCGCTGCATGCATCCACTTCAAGTCATGCCGCCTGCAAGACAACACGTCCCGCGTGCGCCCGCTCCTCTGGGCGTGGGGGAAGTTGCCACGCCAAGCATGACGCGTGCGGGCTAACCGGCGGCGGGCTGGGGCCCCGTGGCGGGCTGGGGCGGCGAGGCGGGCGTCTTCGGCCGGAAGGCGAGCAGGCGCAGGCCATTGAAGACGACGAGCAGCGTGCTGCCCTCGTGGAGCACCACGGCCTGGCTGATGCGCGTGAGGCCCAGCACGGCGGCCACCACGAGCACCGCGCTCACCCCCAGCGCGATGACCAGGTTCTGCTTCATCACGGCCGTGGCGCGCTTGGACAGCTCCAGCGCGAAGGGCAGCTTCGCCAGGTCGTCGCTCATCAGCACCACGTCCGCCGTCTCCAGCGCCGCGTCGCTGCCGGCGCCGCCCATGGCCACACCGACGGCTGCCGCGGCGAGCGCGGGCGCGTCGTTGACGCCGTCGCCCACCATGGCCACCGGGTGCGTGCGGCCCAGCTCCTTCACCGCCGTCACCTTGTCCACGGGCATCAGCGGCGCCTTCGCCTCGTCCAGGCCCACCTGCTGCGCGATGGAGCGGGCCACCAGCGCGTTGTCGCCGGACAGCATCACCGTGCGCTCGATGCCGCCCGCCTTCAGCGCCTGCACCACCTGCCGGGCGCCGCCGCGCAGCGTGTCCGCCACGCCCAGCACGCCCAGGTAGCGGCCCGCGCGGCGCACCACCATCGTCGTCTGGCCCGCCGCCTCCAGCCGCGCCACCTCGGCGGTGACCTCCGAGGGAATCGCCTCGCCCGCGAAGAGGGCCGTGCTGCCCACCTCCACCGCGTCGTCGCCCACCTTCGCGCGGATGCCCTGGCCGTGGATGGCCTCCAGGTCGCGGCCCGCGGGCACGGCGATGCGCGCCTCGGCGGCGCCGTCCACCACCGCCTTGGCCAGCGGGTGCGCGGACAGCGCCTCCACGCCCGCGGCGGTGCCCAAGAGCTCCTCGCGCGTCACGCCCGGCGCGGCCCACGTGGTGAGCAGCCGGGGGCGGCCCACGGTGAGCGTGCCCGTCTTGTCGAAGGCGATGGCGCGGATGCCGCTCAACAGCTCCAGGTAGATGCCGCCTTTGATCAGCACGCCGCCGCGCGCGGCCGCCGCCACCGCGGAGAGCACGGCGGACGGCGTGGAGATGGCGAGCGCGCACGGCGACGCGGCCACCAGCAGCCCCACCGCGCGCAGCACCGCTTCCTTCATCGGCGTGCCCGTCAGCACCAGCACCACCGGGAACACAATCGCCGACGCCATCACGAGCGGCGCCACGGTGCGCTCCAGGCGCTGGGCGAAGCGCTGCCGCTTGCCCTTCTGCGCCTCCGCCTGCGCCACCATGTCCACCACGCGCGCCAGCACGGACTCCGACGACAGGCGCGTCACCTCCACCTCCAGCGCCGCCTCGCAGTTGATGGTGCCGGAGAACACCTCGTCACCCGGCTTGCGCGCCACCGGCATGGACTCGCCGGTGATGGCCGCCTGGTCCAGGGAGCTCTTGCCTTCCAGGATGACGCCGTCCAGCGGGACGCGGTCGCCCGGGCGCACGACGATGCGCTCGCCGCGCTTCACGTCCGCCACCGGCACCTCCACGACGTCGGAGCCCCGGCGCACGCGCGCCACCTCCGGGCGCAGCTGGCCCAGCGCTTCGATGGAGCGGCGCGCCTTCTCCATGGCCCGGTGCTCCAGCGCGTGGCCCGCGCTGAAGAGGAAGAGCAGGAACGCGCCCTCGAACCAGGCGCCGAGCACCGCCGCGCCCAGCGCCGCCACCACCATCATCGTCTCGATGTCGATGCGCAGCTGCGCGATGGACTGCACCGAGCCCCGGATGGCGAAGAAGCCGCCGCTCGCCATGGACAGCGCCCAGAGCACCGTGGCCACCAGCGGCGGCGCCAGCGCGAAGTGCTCCACCACGAAGCCCGCGGCCAGCAGCACGCCGGAGGCGATCACCAGGGGCAGCTCCAGGAGCGGCGCCAGACCGCCGCCGTGCGCGTGGTGCGAACAGGCGTGGCCCGCCATGGGCACTTCCAGCCCGTACCCGAGCGACTTCACCCGGGCCTCCACGTCCGGCAGCTTCAGCTCCTCCTTGTCGTATTCGATGACCAGACGCTCGCTGGCGTACGCGACGCTGGCGGTGAGCACGCCCTTCATCTTGGAGACGGCATGCTCGATGACCTGGGCCGCGTCCGCGGAGTCCATCCCGCGCACGAACCAGGTGTGATGCAGGTAGCGCGCGGCCACCTGCGCGCCCGTCTTCTGCGCGAGCTTCACCAGCTTCGACACGCTCACCAGCGACGGCTGGTAGTGGATGCACACCTCCGCGTGGCCCGCGTCGCGGCGCAGGTGCACGTCGGTGATGCCGTGCTGCGACTCCAGGGCCGCCTCCAGCCGCGCGAAGCGGCCCTGGTCGTCCGTCTCTCCCGGCAGCGTGCCCTCCAGATCCAACTGGAGCGCGGCGCCACCCCCCTCCGCCGGACGGTGGGCCGGCGGACGGATGACGCGCTGGGAGTGGGCATGGCCGTGGTGGTCATGCCCGTGGTCGTGGCCATGGGAGCAGGAAGGTCCGTGCACGTGGGGCTCGCCGTGCGCATGCGCGTGCCCATGGTGATCATGGCCTTCAGGGCCATGGTCGTGGTCGCACCCCGGGCCGTGGACGTGGCGCTGCACGGCGTTGCCGCCTGCTTGCGCCTCCTTGAGGCCCTTGATGTTCAACGCGCCGAACCGCGAACCGCTCTTCTTCTGCTCCGGCATGGCTTGGCTCTTCCTGTCGCCTAGTGGCGGTGTCCGCGGCGTGAGTGCGAGGGCGCGGCGGCCGGAGGCATTGCCGCCTGGGGCTTTTCGTCCTCGTCCTCGTCGTGGTGGTCCTCGTCCTCGTGCTCCTCGGGGACGGGCTGGTCGAAGCGCTGGCCGGCGACCTCCAGCGTGAAGCGCTTGCACGTCGGGGGAATGTCGAACTCCAGCACCGCGGGCAGGCGGCCCTCGTAGACCTTCAGCACCTTGCCCTGCTCGTCGTAGACGGTGCCGCCGGCGGCGACGGTCATCGTCTCATCCACGAGCACGGCCACGAGCTCCGCCATCTCCTCCATGCGGTCCGCGTGGCGGTGGCACCAGAGGTGTCCCACGCCCGGATAAGTGGTGTGGGAGATCTCCTCCATCTGCTCCTCGTCCACGTGCTCGCCCACGCCCATGAAGACGAAGTTGATGCGCGGCAGGCGGCCGGAGGCGATCTCCTTGGCCACCTGCGTGGCGTAGGCCGTCACGTCATGGGCGTCGTTGATCTGCGAGTCCGTGATGATGACCGCCAGGCCCCGCTTGGCGCCTTCGCCCACCTGCTGCTTGATGTGCGCCACGAAGTCGCGCAGCACCGGCAGCATCACCGTGGCCTTGCCGTAGGACCTGGGCCCGGGGAAGCGGTAGCCCTTGGCCTGCGGGCCCGTGAGGTCGCCCACCATCTCCAGCTGGGTGCCGTCGCCGCAGGCCCAGTAGGTGACGCGCACCTTGCCGTCCCGGTCCTTGTTGGCCAGGTACTCCAGCATCCACTGCATCTGCGGCTCGACCTGGTTCTTCACCGGGGCGAGCTTCGCCAGGATGCCGCGCGGCCCGTACGCGTTCTCCATGCTCGCGGAGCCGTCCATGTAGAGGGCCACGTCCAGGCCCTCCACGGTGGGGTCGTGCAACAGCGTCGCGACGACCTTGTTGCCCATCCGGTGGACGTCGGAGAAGGGGCGGTTGATGACTTCGTGGCCGGCCATCAGTGGTGGTCCTCGTCTTCGTCCTCGTCGTGGTGCTCTTCGTCGGGGAGCGGCTGGGTGTAGCGCTGGCCGTTCACCTCCAGCGTGAAGCTCTTGGCCTCCTCCGGCACGTCGAACTCCAGCACCGCGGGCAGGCGGCCCTCGTACGTCTTCAGCACCTTGCCCTTGTCGTCGTAGATGGTGCCGCCGGCGGCGACCGTCATCGTCTCGTCCACCAGCACGGCGACCAGCTCCGCGACCTGGGTGATCTCCTTCGCGATGCGGTGGCACCAGAGGTGACCCACGCCCGGGAACTCCGCGTGGGCGATGCGCTCCAGCTGCTCCTCGTCGATGTCGTCGCCCACGCCCACCAGCACGAAGTTGATGCGCGGCAGGCGCCCGGAGGCGATCTTCTTCGCCACCTCCGCGGAGAACTTCTCCACCGCTTCGGCGTCATGGAGGCGGCCGTCGGTGACGATGATGGCGCAGCCGCGCCTGGCGCCCACCTTCACCTGCTCCTCCAGGTACTTCACGTAGTCGCGCAGCGCGGGCTCCAGGTACGTGAAGCCGCCCAGCTGCTTCGCGCCGGGGAACTTGTACTGCTTCACGTCGGTGCCCTTGAGCTCACCCACGGGCTCCACCTGGCGGCCGTTGGTGCCACAGGCCCAGTAGGCCACGCGGAGCAGGCCGTTGCGGTCCTTGGTGGCCAGATACTCCAGCATCCACCGGACCTGCGGCTCCACGTCGTTGGAGGCCTCCTTCATGGGGGCGCCGCGCAGCCACTCCAGGAAGGTGCGCTGCTGCGCCTTGTAGGCGTACTCCTCGCGCATGCTGCCGGACGCGTCCATGTAGATGGCCATGTCCAGGCCCTCCACCGTGGGGTCGTGCAGCAGCACCGCGCGCACGCGGTCCCCTTCGCGGTGCAGGTCCGAAAACGGCTCGATCGGCTTCTCGTGTCCCATGGTCTGCCTTTCTGGAGGGTGAAAACGCTATCGCCCGGTGTGCGAGCACCGCAAACGGACGGGGTCAGTCGTCAAAGTCGCTCATCCAGGCTGGCTTCTCGCCGGGAGGGGTGGGCGCCTTCTCCTGCTGCTTGCTGGACGGACGGGCGGGCGCGGCCGGAGCTGGAGCGAAGTCCGCCTGCCATGTGGCCGGGGATGAAGGCTTCGCGGGAGGCGGCCGGGGCGCGGGCTCCGGTTGCAGCTGCGTGAGGCGCGGCTTCGCGCCGCCGGGCTTGCCGTGCGCGCCGATGAAGTCCTGCATCCAATCGCTGGAGCGAACGGGCGGCGTGGGCAGGCGCGGCGGGATGGACGCGGGCGGCGTGGGCGCGCGAGGCACTGCGGGGCGCATCACCGGCGTGCCCGGGGACAGCGTGCCCGCGAGCACGTGGGCGCGCAGCGTGCGCTCCGTCTCCGTGGGCCAGCCCGGCAGGAGCGGCAGCACGCGGCGCGCGAGCTCCAGGAACTCGGGAGGCGGCGCTTCCCGGGGCACGCGCACGGCTTCGTCCTGGAGCCAGCCGGCGAGCTTCCCCACCAGCCCGCCCTTCGTGGGGCGCGGCGTGGCGAGGTCGCCCTTCACCTCGTAGCCGCGCAGCTCCAGGTCCGCGATGGCCATCGCGCGGCTCGGCACGGGCAGCTCCAGCGAAGCGATGGCCTGGGGCCCCTGGTTCGCGCGCGCGTCCTCCTGGAGCTGGGTGAGCACCGTGTGCAGCACGCTCGCGACCTGCGCGCCATTGGCCGCGTGGTGGGCCTGCAACTCCGCGGGCACCGCGGGGTAGGTGAGGACGAGCCCGCGCCCCTGCGCCAGCTGATCCGCGCGGTCGCCCGGCAACAGCGCGTGGTACGCGCGGGGCACGTCGCGGCTCTCCGCGTCCTTCACGTAGTGGAAGGCGTCCTGCGCGCCATGCGCGAAGCCCGCGAGCACGTCACCCCGGGTGACGGTGAGCTGCCCGTTCACGCGCGTGACGGCGTTGCCCGGCCACGGGCCCGTGAGCGTGCCGTAGAGGTAGACGGGGTCGTTGAAGCCGTCCGTGTTGGAGGGGTGCTCCACCACCTCCGGGGCGAAGAAGAACAGCTCCGTCGCGGCCAGGCGGCGCGGCGGCTTGCCGGAGGCGACTTCATGATGCGCGAGCTGCGCCTGCACGGACGCGGGCAGCCGCGCGCGCTCGCTGCCGGGGATGAGCTGGAGCTGGCCCACGACGTCGGTGCAGACGAACCACTCGGGCTCGCCCAGGTACGCGGGCTCCAGCCGGAAGGCGTCCAGGACGTGGACGACCTCCGAGGCATCGCACGGCACCGGTTCAACCGGGCTGGCGGCGTGGGGAACGAAGTAGCGGGGCGGGCTCACGGAGGCCGTGACAGGCTGGCGCAAGCCGCTGGGGCAATCAAGTGTCGGGGCGGCATCCCCGGGTCCGCGCAACGGCGTGGATTCCATCGTTCGCTCCACGCCCCTTAAGGGGACGGGGCGTGGAGCGAAAGTGGAGGCCAGGCGTCATGCGGGCTCGATGAAGTTGAGCCGGTAGCCGTCCGGATCCGTGACGACGATTTCGCGGGTGTACCAGGGCTGCTCCGTGGGGCCTTCCACGTGCGCGCCCAGCGCCGCCGCCTTCGCGGCCACCGCGTCCACGCCGTCCGAGCCCGCGCGGAAGCCCACGAGCACGCCCATGCCCTTTCGTCCCTCCAGCTTCAGGCTTGAAGGAGGGCTCACGAGGTACACGTCCGACTCGCCGCCCCACTGGAGGCGGAGGATGGGAGGGTCCGACGCGATGCGTTCGAAGCCGAGGCCCTCATAGAAGCGCACGGACGCCTGCGCATCCGTCACCAGCAGCTTCACGAACGACCGCATTGTCTGGGGCTTGTCCATGGGCGCGGCAGTCTGCCCGGAGCGCTGGTCAGGCGCCACCGGCTGCCCGCCTGCCCACCAGCCGGGCTCCAACGTCACGTCGGGTAAACCGGGACCGGCCTGTGGAGGCCCGTCGCCTGCCTGGAGGGTGCTCCCTACCTTGGGGGCATGAGGCCTTCGCGCAAGGGGCTCCCCGTCTACGTGCCGCCCCGGACGGTGTGGTCGGTCGGTGTCCAGGTGGTGCTGCTCGTGCTGCTGGGCACGGCGATGCGGAGCCTGGGGCCCGTGCTCACGCTGCTGGCGGCGGCGCTGCTGCTGGGACTGGCGGCGGAGCCCGTCGTGCGCCGGTTGCAGTCGTGGGGCCTGCGCCGGGGTCTGGGCGTGGCGCTCATCGCGCTGACGCTCTTGGGCATCATCGGGCTGCTCATCCTCACGCTGGTGCCGCTGCTCGTGGAGCAGCTCCAGCACCTGGTGGAGGCGGCGCCGGTCTTCTTCACGGAGCTGACCCAGGCCCCCTGGGTGCGGAAGCTGGATGAGCACTTCGGCGTGCTGTCGCATCCGCAGGACGCGTTCAACATGGAGCCCGGCGTGCTGGCCAGGCCGCTCATCACCGTGCTGTCGTCCACGGTGGAGCTGCTGGGCGCGGGCGTCACCTTGTTGGCGCTGGCCGTGTTCGGCCTGCTCTTCGGACACGACCTCTACGCGAGCATCCTGGGCTGGGTGCGCCCGCGCAGCCGTCCCCGCGTGCGCCGCGTGGTGGGCCGGATGCGCGAGGCGGTGGGCAACTACCTCGTCGGCACGCTGCTCATCGTCTCGGTGGGCGGCGCCTTCACGGCGGGCATGTCGCTGGCGCTGGGCGTGCCGTACTTCCTGCCGCTCGGCCTGGTGGCGATGGTGTTGGGGCTCATCCCGTACATCGGCAGCGTCATCACCGCGCTGCTGGTGAGCGTCACCACGCTGGCGTCGGTGGGCTCGAAGCGGGCGATCCTCGCGCTGGCGCTGTTCATGATCTACCAGCAGTTCGAGTCCCACCTGCTCAGCCCCCTGGTGCAGCGGCGCGCCATCAAGATGAACCCGCTGCTCATCTCCCTGGTGGCGCTGGTGGGGGGCTCCGTCGCGGGGCTCCTGGGCGTCATCCTCGCGGTGCCGGCCGCGGCGGCGGGGCAGGTGCTGCTCACGGAGGTGCAGCGCGAGCGGCGCAAGGCGTGGAAGCGCGAGCGGCGCCTGACGGCCCAGGCTTCCGGACTGGGGAACGTGGACGAGGCACTGTTGGCGGGTCCACTCGCGTCGCCGCGAAGTGAAGCGCGGCGTGCACCCCCGGTTGACTCCGGGCATCCTGGGACGCCGCACTAAGGCCGTCTCCTTCCCAGAGCCCGCGATGACTTCCGACGAGAGTGTTTCGGCTTCCCTCAAGCGCGCGGCGGCGGAGCGCGCGGTGGACTTCATCCAGCCGGGCATGGTCGTGGGGCTGGGCACGGGCAGCACGGCCGCGTACGCGGTGCGGCGGCTGGGCGCGCTGCTCTCCGCCGGGACGTTGAAGGACGTGGTGGGCATCCCCACGTCGCACGCGACTGAGGCCCTGGCCGTGTCGCTGGGCGTGCCGCTCACCACGCTGGATGTGCATCCGGTGGTGGACCTCACCATCGACGGCGCGGACGAGGTGGCGCCGGACCTGTCGCTCATCAAGGGCGGCGGTGGGGCGCTCCTTCGCGAGAAGGTGGTGGCGCAGGCCAGCCGCCGCGAAATCATCGTGGTGGACGCGGGCAAGCTGTCGCCCCGGCTGGGCTCGAAGTGGCCGGTGCCGGTGGAGGTGCTGCCCTTTGGCTGGCGCTCGCAGGCGCTGTTCCTGGAGTCGCTGGGTGCGCGCGTGGTGGCGCGGCTCGCGCTGGACGGGGCGCCGTACCACACGGATCAGGGCAACGTGGTGTTGGACTGTGACTTCGGTCCCATCAGCGACCCGGCGGCGCTGGCCGCGAAGCTGGAGTCCCGCGCCGGGGTGATGGCGCACGGCCTGTTCCTGAACCTGACCACCGACCTGCTGGTGGCCGGGCCGGAGGGAATCACCCACCGCGTCCGGGGCGCGTGAGGCGCAGGGCGTCCTCGGCGGTGTCCACGTCCTCCTCGCCGCCGGGCAGCGGAACCTCCACGACGCGCGAAGGGGCCCGGGCGATGAGCCCGCGTGCGCCGCCCGTGGGAGGAAGGGCCTCCAGCTCGGGGAAGAGGGCGCGGGAGAAGAGGGCGGGGACGCCCCGGGTGCCCGCGTAGGCGGACGCGACGATGGGCGCGCGCGTGCGCTCGAAGGTGTCGATGAGCGAGCGCAGGTGGGCCGCGTCCACGCGGAGTTGGTCGCAGAGCATCAGGAGCGCCCCGTCCACGTCCGGGGGAAGCGCCCGCAGGCCCGCGTGCAGCGACGAGCCCTGACCCAGCGCCCAGTCCGGATTGTCCACGCACCGCACGGCGAGCCCGTCCAGCTCCGAGGCGACATCGTCGCGCCGCGCACCGAGCACCACGACCACTTCCGGGCTCGCGGTCAGGGCCCGCTCCGCCGCGCGCCGCACCAGCGACGTGCCTTCGTGGCGCAAGAGCTGCTTGGGCTGTCCCAGCCGCGAAGAACCCCCCGCGGCGAGCAGCACGATGGCGACGGTCATGCACGCCCCCACGCGCGGGCGGGCCCATGCGCCGCTCCGGGCCCGTGGGGCGCGTGCGTCTCGTTGATGCGGTCCCTCACGCCGACTTGCGCTCCGGCGCGGTGGCCTCCGCGTGGATGGGCGCCTGCCGCTCGCGCAGCCGTCCCCCGTCGCGCCCGGCCAGCACCGCCTGCACCTCCGCGATGATGGACAGGGCAATCTCGTCCGCGCCCTCCGCGCCCAGGTCCAACCCCATGGGCGCGTGCAGCTTCTCCAACTGCGCGGCGGTGGGCGGGCGCGCCAGCTCCCGCAGGATGCGCTCCGTCCTCGCGCGCGGCCCGAGCACTCCCAGGTAACGCACCGGCAGCGGCACCAGCCGCTCCAGCAGCTCCCGGTCCTGCGGCAGGCTGTGCGTCATCACCAGCACCACGCTGCGCGCGGACAGCGGCACCTTCTCCAGCACCTCGCTCGCCCGCGACGCGACATGTGCCTGGGCCCCCGGGAACCTGCGGCGCAGCAGGTCCACGGGCCGGTCCGCCACCACCGTGAGGTGCCACCCCAGCCCCTGCGCGCGCGACACCACGGGCGCGACGTCGAAGCCGCTGCCGAACACCACCACCCGCGGCGCCGGATCCACCACCTCCACCAGCACCTCCGCGTCCCCGCACGCGCCGCTCCAGGGCACGCCGCGCACCAACGCCTCCGTGGCCGCCGCGCGCACCGGAGCGAGCAGCGCGCCCTTCAAGGTTCCCCCCGACACGCCGTCCTCGCGCAGCATCAGCCGCGAACCCACCGCGTCCGCGGGGCCCCGGTACACGGTGGCCACCACCGCGCGCAGCGACTGCTTGCGCGCCTCGGCCGCGAAGCCGAGCGCGTCACCCGGGCCGGGCTCCCAGCGCTCCAGCAGGATGTCCACCACGCCGTTGCACCCAAGCGCGAACGACAGGCCGCCCTCGTCCTCCGCGGCGTCGCCGGTGGTGTCGTAGCGCAGCACGCGCGGCCCATCCGACGTCCAGAAGAAGGCCTTGCGCACGAGGTCCCCCTCCAGACACCCGCCGCTCACCCCGCCCGCGAGCCAGCCCTCCGCGCCCATCAACATGCGGGCGCCCGGGCGCCGGTACGACGACCCGGACACCGCCACCACCGTCGCCAACACCACCGGACCGGAGGCACGGCCGCATGCCCGCGACAGGTCATCGAGTTCCTTCATCGTCCACCCATCTAACCATCCGCGCCCCATGCCCGGGCCGATTCCGCCGCGGACGGAGGCGCACCGTCCGACACCCGCCTCATGCCCGGCGCACGCAGGGCGACCTTCCGGCCGAGCGCCCGCCCCCTGCATGCCGCTGGCAGACGAGGCCTGCCGCCACGAACTTGAGCGGAGGACTTCTGGATGGAGGCTCGGTGGAATCCACAGCGCGACGGCATGACGCCCGACATCGCTTCCCCTTTGCTCATGGCACCTCGCGGGCCTGGCGCCCCAGCAAGGGGAGGGCGGCATGAAGATGCCCGAAGTGCTGGAACACCTGCCCGCCGTCGGACACCTGCTCGGACGCAAGCCGGGCGGGCAGGAGGACATCTTGCCAAAGCGTGACCCCACCCTGACCCTGCCGGACTTCCAGGCCGTGCCGCTGCCCTCGAGCGAGCGCCGGCTGGGCGACGGCCGCACCTTCATCGTGCACCACCCCTCGCCGCGCGCGCCCCGGGGACCGGGCCTCACGGTGATGAGCTACAACATCCTCATGGGCGGCGAGCGCCAGGAGGCGCTGCTGGAGTACTTCACCCAGCTGGAGGCCCAGGACCGCATGCCGGACGTCATCGGCCTGCAGGAGGCGGGCGTGCCCATGTCCGTGCTGCTCGCGTCCCGCTTCGGCTTCCACCTGGCGTACCAGGGCAGCGACGGCGACGACGGCACCCGGCTGGTGAACGGCAAGGCGTGGCTCAGCCGCCACCCCATCGTGGACGCCGCGCACTTCACCTACGTCCTCACCGACGCCGAGCGCAATGACGCCATCGCGCGCCAGGGCTACTCGGGAGAGCTGGTGGAGGACCGGGGCGTGCTGTGGCTGAAGCTCCAGGTGGAGGGCCGCCCGCTCTACCTCTACAACCTGCACCACGCGCTGGGGGACTCGGCCATCAACGCCCTCAACCTGCGCCAGCTCAACGCGCTCCTGCGCCGCCGTGAGGGCGTCCCCGCCGTCGTGCTGGGTGACTTCAACGCCAACACCGCCATCAAGCGGGGCGGCTCCTGGCTGGTGGCGCACCTGCTGCACCCGAAGCAGGACAACGACACGGACACCATCGAGGAGTTCCGCCAGCGCTACGGCGACGACATGCACAACGTCACGGTGGGCGACCGCGGCGTGGGCAACATCGCGGATCCGCGCCTGCGCCACGAGCTGCACATGATGGAGCAGGACCTGCCGGAGACGGTCTGCCACGCCACGACGGTGCGCGTGCGGCTGGCGGACCACTCGCTGACGACGCCGCATCACGCCCGTCAGGAGCTGAGCTCCGGCCAGATTCCCAAGCACAGCCCCGCGTGGTGGCGCCTGCAGGACATCGCGGACTGCGCCACGCTCACCTCGCACCCGGACAGCCACGGCGTGGTGCACGCCACGGGCAAGCGCTTCGACAACTTTTATGCGACGCGCTCGCTGGTTCCGGTCCTCTTCGAGGTGGACCGCTCCACCGAGTCCTCTGACCACCAGCCGGTGATGGCCCACTACCGCTTCGGTGACGGACAGGTGAAGTTCCCGCCGCACCACTGACGTTTCGCCCCCGCTACGCGGCGAGGGCCGCGGAGCGGTGGCGCGCGAAGAGGTCCTTCACGTAGCGGCGCAGCAGGGCCGCGTCGATGTCCGGGCACTGGATGTCCGTGCCCGCCAGCGCGGCGCGGGTGTGGTCCGTGCGCACGCGCGGCGTGCGGTGGTGCAGCTCCAGCACCGTGCGGGTGCCGTGGTAGACCTTCTCCCGCAGGAACGCGACCAGCGGGAAGAGGGCGTTGTCCGGCCCCACCCGTCCCAGCTCGCGCAGCCACACCGCCGGCGCCACGCGGCGCACCGGGTGGCCGTGCTCGCCCAGCATGTCGAAGAGGGCGTTGTGGGAGGGCTCCTGCTCGCGCTCCGGCGCCAGGTTGTACGTGCCGCCCGGCGCCTGGGTGAGCACCAGGTGCGCGGTGGCGCTGGCCACGTAGTCCACCGGCACCGGCAGCCAGTACTTGTCCGGCAGGTCCGGCGACATGCCCAGCTGCGCGTTGCCCACCAGCAGCCGGCACAGCATGTCGTCCGCGTTGCCAATGCCCGTGCGGCTGTGGCCCTGGATGAAGCCCGGCCGGTAGATGCTGACCGGCAGGCCGCTGTCGCGCGCGTCCACGGCGAGCCGCTCCGCGACCCACTTGGCCCGCGTGTAGCCGTTCTCGTAGGACATCAGGTCCAGCGAGCGCTCCAGCGCGAAGTCCTCGTCCACCTCCTCCAGGCCCAGCAGCGTGCCCACCGCGCCGTGGACGCTGAGCGAGGACACGTGGTGCAGGGGCTTCGCGCGGCCGTGCGCGCAGAAGGCAATCACCTGCTGCGTGCCTGCGACGTTGGGCCTCCCCGCGTCCGCGTACGGCAGGATGTAGCTGATGCTCGCGGCCGAGTGCACCACCGCGTCGCACTGGAGCGCCAGGGCGTCATGCACGGACGCCTCCAGCCCCAGCCGCGTCCGGGTGATGTCGCCCGCCACCGCCTGGATGCGCCCGTCGCGCCAGGGCAGGTGCACGCCGTACTTGCGCGCGGTGGCGCGAAGCCGCGCGCCGGCCTCCGCGTCGTCGCGCGCCCGCACCAGGCAGTGGATGCGCTCCACGCGAGGCGCCAGCGCGGCCAGCAGGTGGATGCCCAGAAAACCCGTCGCCCCCGTGAGCAGGAGCGTGCGCGGCGGCTGCGTGGCGAGCACGGGCGCCGTGAGCCGGGGCAGTCCAGCGGACCGCGCGTCGGTCAGCAGCGTGGCGCGCACGCCCTGGGGGCCTGCTTCGGCCGGGGCCGCGCCGGCCTCGCAGAAGGGCAGCAGCAGCTGGGGCGTGGGGTGCGAGTACACGTGGCGCGACGGCAGCGACACGCCGAAGTCCTCCTCCACCTGGGCCAGCACGTGCGCCACGCCCAGGGAGTCGCCGCCCGCCTGGAAGAAGTGCGTGTTCGCGGTGACGGTGCCCGGGGCCGCGCGCAGCCCCCGCTCGAAGGCGCGGCACAGCCGGTCGATGGGGGTCGCGGGGACGGAGGGCGCTTCGGGCGCGGCGCGGGCTTCGGACGCGGTGGCGCCCACCCAGTCCGCGGGGGGCGGCAGGGCCTGCCGGTCCACCTTGCCCAGGTGGGGCATGAGCGGCAGGCGCGGCAGCTCCACGAAGCGGTGCGGCACCATGTAGTCCGGCAGCGCGACGCCCAGGTGCGCGCGCAGCGCGTCCAGCGACACCGTGTGGCCCTCCTGCACGCTGTGGTACGCCACCAGCAGGCCCGTCGTCTGGCCCTGCGCGTCCGTGTGCTCGAAGACCGTCACCGCCGCCTGCGCGACGCCCGGGTACGCGTACAGCGCCTGCTCGATGGCCTCCAGCTCGATGCGGAAGCCGCGCAGCTTCACCTGCTGGTCCATCCGGCCCAGGAACACGAGCGCCCCATCCGCGCGGCGCACGGCCTCATCCCCGGTGCGGTACCACCGGGCGCCCTGCGCGTCCGTGGGGAAGCGCTCCTGTGTGCGCTCGGGCTGGTTGCGGTAGCCCTCCGCCACGCCCTCGCCGCCAATCCACACCTCGCCCGTCGCGCCCAGCGCGACGTCCTGGCCCTCCGCTCCCACCACGCGCAGCCGCACGCCCGGCAGCGCCTGGCCGATGGGCACGGGCGACTCGCCGCCCTTCACCTGGTACGCGGTCGCGCAGACCGTCCCCTCCGTGGGGCCGTAGGCGTTGAAGACGCGGCGGCCGGACGCATGCCACCGCTCCGCGAGCGGCGCCGGGCAGCGCTCGCCCGCCATCACCACGCACGCCACGTCCGGCAGCGCGTCCACGTGCGGCCCCAGCTGCCCCAGCACGGACGGCGGCAGGCACAGGTGGGTCACGCGCTGCTGGCGCAGGTACTCCGCCATGCGCCGGCCGGGCAGCAGGTCCTCGCGCGTGCCCTGCACCACGGCGCCGCCCGCGAACAGCGTGGGGAACACCTCCCACACGGACGCGTCGAAGTTGATGCTGGCGAACTGGAGGTGCCGCGTGTCCGGCCCCAGGCCCAACAGCGGCCCCACGCCGTGCACCAGGTTCACGAGCCCCCGGAACGTGCACACCACGCCCTTGGGCTCACCCGTGCTGCCGGAGGTGTAGATGAGGTAGGCCGGCCGGTCCGGCGGCGCGTCGATGACGTCCGGGACGTCGCCGTCCTCCGCGCCATCCACCGCCGTCGCATCCGCCTCCAGGAAGGGCAGGGGCGTCCCCAGCCAGGTCTCCAGGAGCCCCACGGAGACGCGGTGCATGCGCTGCGTGACGACGCCGCGCAGGCCCGCGTCGCGCAGGATGCGCAGGAGCCGCTCGTCCGGGAGGAAGGGATCCAACGGCACGTAGGCCGCGCCCGCCATCCAGATGCCCAGGATGGCCGGGATGACCTCCGGCCCGGGCACCACCATCAACCCCACGCGGTCACCCGGCCGCACGTCCCACTCGGCCCGCAGCCGCCGCGCCACCCGGGACGCCCGGCGCAACAGCTCCGGCTGCTTCAGCACCGTGGACCCGAAGGAGATCTCCGCGGTCGGGGGAAGACGCAGCGTGGACGGGAGGGCCATGGTGCATTCCTTGGATGTGGTGACTCACGCGGGGGTGTTTCGCGTCTGAAAAGTCTAAAGACTGTCAGCGTCCGCGCAATAAGTAGGAACCGCGTGGTGATACACGCGGAGTCTTGATTGCGACACACACGCTCGGGTCATCCGCACCCCCGTCTCCGCCTGGGGACGCCCGCACGCGGTGTATGTCATTCCTGTCTGGATATATCTTTGGAACACCGCGGGCGCGCATGTCCACGTCAGGGTGGTGATGTCTGTCTTTTTCCCGTGGGGGTGTGCCACCGCCGCGCGCGGGCTCCAGGTG
>NZ_RAWC01000182.1:0-18806 GCF_003611685.1 Corallococcus sp. CA049B
AGGCCGGTGGTGCCTGGGTGCCGGTGGATCCGCTCCTGCCCCGCGAGCGCCTGGCCTTCATGCTGGAGGACAGCGCGGCCCAGGTGCTCGTCACCCAGCAGCCACTCGTGGACCGCTTCCCCGAAGCCCTGCATGCCCGAGCGCTCTGCGTGGATACGGAGCGCGAGTCGCTGGCGGAGGAGCCGACGGATGCGCCCGTGACGGGCGTGACGCCCGCGAACATGGCGTACCTGCTCTACACCTCGGGCAGCACCGGCACGCCCAAGGGCACGGCGGTGGAGCACCGCAGCGTGGCCAACCTCGTCACCCACGAGGCAGTGGCCTACGGCATTGGCCCCGGCAGCCGCGTGTTGCAGTTCGCCAGCCTCAGCTTCGACCTCTCCGTGGAGGAGATTTTCACCACCCTCTGCAACGGCGCCACGCTGGTGTTGGCGCCGCTGGAGAAGCTGATGCCGGGCGCGCCGCTGCCCGTGCTGCTGCGAGAGCAGGAGTTGAGCGTCGTCAGCCTCACCCCCGCGGCGCTGGCGGCCACGTCCTCCGAAGGGCTGCCCAAGGTGCGCACCGTCATCTCCGGCGGCGAAGCCCTGCCCGCGGATGTCGTCGCACGCTGGGCCCCGGGGCGGCGCCTGCTCAACACCTACGGCCCCACCGAAGCCACCGTCATCGCCACCTTCGGTGAGGTGATGGCGGATGGGGACGTGCCCTCCATTGGCAAGCCGCTGGCGAACGTGCGCGTCTATGTGTTGGACACGCACGGGCAGCCCGTCCCCGTGGGTGTGCGCGGTGAGTTGCACATCGGCGGCGTGGGCGTGGCGCGCGGGTACGCGGGACGGCCGGGCCTCACCGCCGAGCGCTTCGTGCCGGACGCATTGTCCGGTGAGGAGGGGGCTCGCCTCTACCGCACGGGCGACGTGGTGCGCTGGCGCGCGGATGGCCAACTGGACTTCGTGGGCCGCATCGACGCCCAGGTGAAGGTGCGCGGCTTCCGCATCGAGTTGGGCGAAGTCGAGAACGCGCTGCGTGCCGCCCCGGCCGTGAAGGACGCAGTCGTGCTCGCCCGCGAGGACTCCCCGGGCGACAAGCGCCTCGTCGCCTACGTCGTCGGTGACGCCCTCGACGTCACGGCCCTGCGCGCCCACCTCAAGCAGCACCTGCCCGAGTACATGGTGCCTGCCGCCTTCGTCCCCATGGACGCGCTCCCCCTGACGTCCAACGGCAAGGTGGACCGCAAGGCCCTCCCTGCTCCCGACGCGAGCGCGCTCCGGGCTTCACACGCCTACGAGGCCCCGGCGACGCCGCTGGAGGAGAAGCTCGCCGCACTCTGGAGCGAAGTGCTGCGCGTCCCCGCCGTGGGCCGCACGGACAACTTCTTCGAGCTGGGGGGCCACTCGCTCCTCGCCACGCAGCTGGTGGCCCGCGTGCGCGCGGCGCTGGACGTGGAGTTGCCCCTCCGCGCCCTCTTCGAAGCTCCCACCATCGAGGCACTCGCGGAGCGCCTCCAGCTCACGGCGGCTGGCACGCGGCTGCCGCCCCTCACCCGCATCGCACACGAAGGCCCGCCTCAGCTGTCCTTCGCCCAGCAGCGCCTGTGGCTGTTGGATCAGCTCCAGCCTGGCAACGCCGCGTACAACATCCCCGCCGCCCTCCGGCTGAAGGGCCACGTGGACGTCGAGTCCCTTCGCCGCGCCTTCGAGACCCTCGTCGCCCGGCATGAGACGCTGCGCACCACCTTCGTCCAGCACCAGGGCCAGCCCGCCCAGTGCATCCACGCGCCTTCGACGTGGACGCTCTCCCTGCTCGATGTGTCCTCCCTGCCCGAGCCTCAACGGGAGGAAGAAGCGCGTCGCCTCGCGAACCTGGAGGCACACCGTCCCTTCGACCTGGAAGCGGGCCCGCTCCTTCGCACCTCCCTGGTGCGCCTGGGCGACGCGGAGCACCTGCTGCTGGTGACGATGCACCACATCGTCTCGGACGGCTGGTCCATGGGCGTGCTCGTCCGCGAGCTGACCGCCCTGTACGCGGCGGTCCACGTGGCTCAAGCGCCCACGCTCGCACCGCTGCCCGTGCAGTACGCGGATTTCGCCGTATGGCAGCAGGGCTGGCTCCAGGGCGAAGCGCTGGAGACCCAGCTCGCCTATTGGAAGGAGAAGCTCGCGGGGGTTCCCGCCACGCTGGAGCTGCCCACGGACCGCCCGCGCCCTCCCGTGCAGTCGCACCGGGGCGCCACGGTGGAGGTGCGGCTCGCATTGCCCGTTTCCGAGTCCCTCAAGGCCCTGGCCCGGCAAGAAGGCGCCACGCCCTTCATGCTGCTGCTCTCCGCCTTCCAGGTGCTCCTGTCGCGCTACTCCGGCCAGGACGACATCAGCGTGGGCTCACCCATCGCCGGCCGCACCCAGGCGGAGACCGAAGGCCTCATCGGCTTCTTCGTCAACACGCTGGTGCTCCGCGCCCACGTGGATCCCCGCGCGACCTTCCGGGAGCTGCTGGCGCAGGTGCGCGGCACGACGCTCGCGGCCTATGAGCACCAGCACCTGCCCTTCGAGAAGCTGGTGGAGGTCCTCCAGCCCGTGCGCGACCTGAGCCGCAGCGCGCTCTTCCAGGCGATGTTCACCCTGCAGAACACACCCATGGATGCGCTTCGCGTGCCGGGTTTGTCCTTCGAGCAGCTCCCGCTCGAATCGAACTCCGCGAAGTTCGACCTGTCCCTGACGCTTCAGGAGTCGCCTCAGGGCTTCATGGGCGTGCTGGAGTACAGCAGCGATCTCTTCGATGCATCGACCGTCCAGCGCATGGTGGGCCACCTGGGCGTGCTGCTGGAGGCCATCGCCGCTCGGCCGGACTCGACGCTCGCGGGGCTGCCCCTGCTCACGGCTCCGGAGCGCCGGCAGCTCCTCGTCGACTGGACCAGGACGGACGCGGAGTTCGCTCGCGACACCTGCTTCCACGAGGCCTTCACGGCCCAGGCCCTTCGCACGCCGGAGGCCCTGGCCGTCATCTGCCGCGACCAGCAGCTCACCTTCCGGGAGCTGGACGCGCGCGCCAACCAACTGGCGCACCGGCTGGTGAAGCTCGGCGTCGGGCCCGACGTGCGCGTCGTGCTGTGCGTGGAGCGCTCCGTGGAGGCGCTCGTTGGAATCCTGGGCATCCTCAAGGCCGGCGGCGCATATGTGCCCCTCGACTTCCGCTACCCGCGCGAGTGGCTCGCCCACGTCCTCACCGACACCGGCGCGCCCGTGGTGCTCACCCAGCGACGCTTGCGCGACGTGCTCCCCCAGAACACGGCCCACGTCGTCCTCTTGGATCCGGACGCGGAGGAGTTCGCATCCGAGTCCCGCGAAGCGCCCGGCGTGGTCGTCTCCGCCGAGCACCTGGCCTACATCATCTACACCTCCGGCAGCACCGGTCGTCCCAAGGGCGTGATGATCCAGCACCGCTCCGTGATGAACCTGCGGCAGGGGCTGGCCAGCACCGTGCACCAGGGCCGGGGAGCAGCGGAGCGCGTCAGCGTCAACGCCCCGCTGTCCTTCGATGCCTCCGTCCAGCAGCTCGTCCAGGTGCTCGACGGCCACACCCTCTGCATCGTCCCGGAAGAGGCCCGCGCGGATGCCGGTGAGCTGGTCAAGCGCATCGGGCAGGACGCGCTGGAGGTCCTCGATTGCTCGCCCGCGCACCTGCGCATGCTGGTGGATGAAGGCCTGCTGGAGAAGGACGTCCTCCCCCGGCGCGCGCTGGTGGGGGGTGAGGCGGTGGACCCCGGCACGTGGAGCCGCCTGGCCCAGCACCCACGCCTGCGCGCCTTCAACGTCTACGGCCCCACCGAGTGCACCGTCGACGCCACCGCCTGCGCCTTCGACGCCTCCCCCACGCCCACCATCGGCCGGCCCCTGTCCAACGTCCGCGCCTACGTGTTGGACAAGTCCCTTCGCCCGGTGCCCGTGGGCGTCGCGGGTGAGCTCTTCCTCGGTGGTGAGGGCGTCGCGCGCGGCTACCTCAACCGCCCCGACCTGACGGCGGACCGCTTCATCCCGGATGCCTTCTCCGCCACCCCAGGCGCGCGCCTCTACCGCACGGGCGACGTGGTGCGCTGGCGCGCGGACGGGATGCTCGACTACCTGGGCCGCGCGGACTTCCAGGTGAAGGTCCGCGGCTTCCGCATCGAGCTGGGCGAAATCGAAGCCGCGCTCCTCAAGCATCCCCAGGTGCACGCCGCCGTGGTGCTGGCGCGCGAGGACAGCCCCGGTGACAAGCGGCTCGTCGCCTACGTCGTGCCCACGGAGGGCACGGGCTCCGCGCTGACGGCGGACGTCCTCAAGGACTGGCTCAAGCAGCTCCTGCCGGAGCACATGCGGCCCTCCACGTTCCTGGTGCTGGAGTCCCTGCCGCTCAACGCCAACGGCAAGGTGGACCGCAAGGCCCTGCCCGCGCCCCAGGCAGCCGCGCTCGAGTCCACCTACGTCGCGCCGCGCACTCCCGCCGAGGAGCAGCTCGCGGCCCTCTTCACGCAGGTGCTGCGCGTGGAGCGCGTGGGCATCCACGACGACTTCTTCGCCCTGGGTGGCCACTCGCTGCTGGCCACCCAGCTCGTCTCCCGCGTGCGCTCCACCTTCCGCGTGGAGCTGCCGCTGCGGGCCCTCTTCGAAGCCCCCACGGTGGCCGCGCTCGCCGAGGGACTCCGGGCACGGACACCCGGCCTCCACCTGCCTTCACTCACCCGGACCTCCGCGAGTGGCCCGCGACCGCTGTCCTTCGCCCAGCAGCGCCTCTGGTTCCTCGACCAGCTCACGCCGGGAGACGCGTCGTACAACATCCCCACGGCGCTCCGGCTGACGGGCCCGGTGGACGTGGAGTCGTTGCGCCGTGCCTTCGAAGCACTGGTCGCCCGTCACGACTCCCTTCGCACCACCGTCCACGAAGTCCAGGGGCAGGCCGCCCAGCACGTCCACGCTCCGGCCACCTGGGCCTTGCCGCTCATGGACCTTTCCGCGCTGCCCGACGCGGAGCGTGAAGCCGAAGCCTGGCGCAAGGTCGAGGAAGAGGCACACCAGCCCTTCCATCTGGAGACGGGCCCGCTGCTGCGCACCGCGCTCGTGCGGCTGGCGGCCGAAGAGCACCTGTTGCTCGTGACGATGCACCACATCATCTCCGACGGCTGGTCCATGGGCGTGCTCGTGCGCGACCTGGTCGCCTTCTATGAAGCGTTCAGCGCCGGCCAGCCGCCCGCGCTCGCCCCGCTGCCCGTGCAGTACGCGGACTTCGCGGAGCGGCAGCGCCAGTGGCTCCAGGGCGAAACGCTGGAGACCCAGCTCGCCTACTGGAAGCAGCAGCTCGCGGGGGCTCCCGCCGCGTTGGAGCTGCCCACGGATCATCCGCGCCCGTCCATCCAGTCCCACGCGGGCACGTCCCTCGCCGTCCGGATTCCACGGGAGACGTCCGCGGCCCTCAAGGCCCTGGCCGGGCGCGAGGGGGCCACGCCCTTCATGGTGCTGCTCGCGGCCTGGCAGCTGCTCCTGGCGCGCTACTCCGGCCAGGACGACGTGAGCGTGGGTTCGCCCATCGCGGGCCGCACCCAGGCGGAGACCGAGGGCCTCATCGGCTTCTTCGTCAACACGCTCGTCCTGCGCGCTCGCGTGGAGCCCCGGGCCACGTTCCGGGAGCTGCTGGCCCAGGTGCGCGGCACGACGCTCGCGGCGTACGAGCACCAGCACCTGCCCTTCGAGAAGCTCGTCGAAGCCGTGCAGCCCGCGCGGGACGCAAGCCGCAGCCCGCTGTTCCAGGTGATGTTCGCCCTGCAGAACGCGCCCATGGAGGACCTGCGCGTCCCGGGCCTCACCTTCCGGCAGGTGGCCGCCGAAGCGCGCTCCGCCAAGTTCGACCTCACCCTGACGTTGCAGGACTCGCCCCAGGGCTTCGTGGGCTGGCTGGAGTACAGCACGGCGTTGTTCAAGCAGGGCACGGTGGAGCGGATGGCCCGCCACCTGCGGACCCTGCTGGAGGCCGTGGCCACCACGCCCGAGCAGTCCATGGCCGGGCTGCCGCTGCTCTCCCACGAGGAGCGCCAGCGCATCCTCGTCGACTGGAACGACACCACCGTCCCCAGCCCCATGGACGTCCCCGTCCACGTCCACTTCTCCCAACAGGCGCAGCGCACGCCTCACGCTGTCGCCTTGGTGCAGGGAGAGGAGACACTGACGTACGCCCAGCTCGAAGCCCGCGCCAACCAGCTCGCCCATCACCTGCGCAGCCTGGGCATCGCTCCTGGTGCGCGAGTGGGCCTCGCCATCGAGCGCTCCTTCGAGATGGTGACGGCGCTCCTCGCCATCCTCAAGGCGGGCGCCGCCTTCATCCCGGTGGACCGCAATGCGCCCGTGGAGCGCATCGCGATGCTGCTGGAGGACGCGCACGTCGGCGTGGTCCTCACGCATCAGCCCTTCGCCTCCAAGCTGCCCGCCTCCGGCACCCGCGTCTGGCTGGACACGCAGCAGGACGTCCTGGCCACGCTGCCCACGCACGCGCCCGACGTCCCCGTGGAGGGCGAGTCCCTCGCCTACGTCATGTTCACCTCGGGCTCCACAGGCCGCCCCAAGGGCGTCAGCGTGCCCCACCGGGGCATCACCCGCCTGGTGCTCGGCAGCACCTTCATGCGCTTCGGGCCCGACGAGGTGTGGCTCCAGGCGGCCCCTGTTGCCTTCGACGCCTCCACGCTCGAAATCTGGGGCGCGCTGCTGCACGGCGCGAAGCTCATCCTCGCTCCGCCCCATGCCCTGTCGCTGGAAGAACTGGCCGAGCAGCTGCGCCGCCACCGTGTGACGTCGCTGTGGCTCACCACCGCCCTCTTCGAGCAGATGGCCCTGCACCAAGGCGAAGTCCTGGCGGAGGTGCGCCAGGTCCTCGCGGGCGGAGACGTGATGCCCTGGTCGCGCCTGCGCGATCACCTCCCCCGCCTCGCCGAGGGGGCAACGCTGATTCACGCCTACGGCCCGACGGAGAACACGACCTTCTCCACCACGCTGCCGTTGCACCGCGACATGCGCGTGGCGGGTCCCGTTCCCATCGGCCGGCCCATCCCGAACTCCACCGCCTATGTGTTCGATGCGAACCTGCATCCAGTGCCCGTGGGCGTCGCGGGCGAGGTGTACGTGGGCGGCCCCGGCCTCGCATGGGGCTACCTGCACCGTCCGGACCTGACCGCGGAGCGCTTCGTTCCGCACCCCTTCGCCGCCACTCCGGGCGAGCGGCTCTACCGCACGGGAGACAAGGCCCGCTGGCGGGAGGACGGCACGCTCGACTTCCTGGGCCGCGTCGACTTCCAGGTGAAGGTGCGCGGCTTCCGCATCGAGCTGGGTGAAATCGAAGCCGCCCTGCGCGCCTTCCCGGGCGTCAACGAGGCCGTCGTCGTGGCCCGGGGCTCGGACGCGGACAAGCGCCTCATCGGCTATCTCAGCGCGCACGAAGGCCACGCCTTGGACGTGGAGGCGCTGAGGGTCCACCTGCGGCAGCGGCTGCCGGAGTACATGGTGCCCGCCTCGCTCCTGGTCCTGGAGGCCCTGCCCCTCAACGCCAACGGCAAGGTGGACCGCAAGGCCCTGCCCGAACCGGGGGACGCACCGCGCGCGGCCTCCTTCGTCGCGCCGCGCACCGCCACCGAGGCGCAGCTCGCGGCCCTCTTCGCGGAAGTGCTCCGCGTCGAGCGCGTGGGCATCCACGACGACTTCTTCGCCCTGGGGGGCCACTCCCTGCTGGCCACCCAGCTCGTCTCGCGCGTGCGCGCCACGTTCGGCGTGGAGCTGCCGCTGCGAGCCCTGTTCGGAGCGCCCACCGTCGAAGCCCTCGCGCCGAGGCTCGAGGAGGCCCCGTCCTCCGCGCTTCGTGCGCCGCCGCTGCGGCCCGTGTCCCGCGAGGGGGCCCTGCCGCTCTCCTTCGCCCAGCAGCGCCTGTGGCTGTTGGATCAGCTCCAGCCCGGCGATTCGTCGTACAACGTCCCCACCGCGCTGCGGCTGTCAGGCCGGGTGGACGTGGAGGCGCTGCGCCGCGCCTTCGAGGCGCTGATCGCCCGCCACGAATCCCTGCGCACCACGCTCGCCGCGTCCCACGAGGCGCCGTCGCAGCGAGTCCACCCCTCCGCGGCGTGGGAGCTGCCCGTCGCCGATCTGAGCGCGCTGCCCCAGGAGCAGCGCGAGGAAGAAGCCCGGCGCATCGTGGCCGAGGAGGCCCGCCGTCCGTTCCAGCTCGCCACGGGGCCGCTGCTGCGCGGGCTGCTGGTGCGCCTGGGAACGGAGGAGCACGTGCTGCTGGTGACCATGCACCACGTCATCTCCGACGGCTGGTCCATGGGCGTCCTCGTGCGCGAGATGGCCGCCTTCTACGAGGCCTTCACCACGGGCAGCACGCCGGCCCTCGCGCCGCTGCCGGTGCAGTACGCGGACTTCGCGACGTGGCAGCGGAGCTGGCTCCAGGGAGAGGTCCTGGACGCGCAGCTGGGTTACTGGAAGCAGCGGTTGGCCGGTGCGCCGGCGGCGCTGGAGCTGCCCACGGACCGTCCGCGTCCGCCCGTGCAGTCGCACCGGGGCGCCACGGTGGAGGTGCGGATTCCCGTCCCCCTCGTGGAGGCCCTCAAGGCCCTGGCCCAGCGGGAAGGCGCCACGCCCTTCATGACGCTCCTGGCCGCGTTCCAGGTGCTCCTGTCGCGCTACTCCGCGCAGGATGACATCAGCGTGGGTTCACCCATCGCCGGCCGCACCCAGGCGGAGACCGAAGGGCTCATCGGCTTCTTCGTCAACACGCTCGTCCTGCGCGCCCACGTGGATCCGCGCTCGACGTTCCGAGAGTTGCTGGTCCAGGTGCGCGGCACGACGCTCGCGGCCTACGACCATCAGCACCTGCCCTTCGAGAAGCTCGTGGAGGCCGTGCAGCCCACGCGCGACCTGAGCCGCAATCCGTTGTTCCAGGCCATGTTCGTCCTGCAGAACATGCCGGCTGAAGATCTGCGCCTGCCGGGGCTGTCCATGCGGACGCTGCCGCTGGAGACCCGCTCCGCGAAGTTCGACCTCTCCCTGGGACTGAGGGAGTCCCCCACGGGCATCACGGGCACGCTGGAGTACGCAACGGACCTGTTCGACGCGGCGACCGTGCAGCGCATGGCCGGACACTTCGGCGTGCTGCTGGAGGCCATCGCATCGAAGCCGGACACCCGATTGGGTGACCTGCCGCTGCTCACCGGCACGGAGCGCCAGCAACTCCTCATCGAATGGAATCCCCCAGCCTCACAGACGCCGCGTGAGCCCAGCATACCCGCGATGGTCGAGGCGCAGGTGCGCCGCACGCCGGATGCGCTGGCTGTCATCACGCCCGAACGGAAGCTGACGTACCGCGAGCTGGATGCGAAGGCGAACCAGCTCGCCCACCGCCTGCGCGGCCTGGGTGTCGGGCCCGAAGTCCGCGTCGGCCTCTGCGTCGAGCGCACTGAAGACCTGCTCATCGGGGTTCTCGGCATCCTCAAGGCCGGTGGCGCCTACGTGCCGTTGGACCCCAGCTACCCGCGTGAGCGCTTGGGCTGGCTGTTGGAGGACGCCCAGGGTCCCGCCCTCGTGGCCCATTCGCATCTCTTGCAGGCCCTGCCGGAGACCACCGCCACGCCGGTGTGCCTCGACTCGGACGCGGAGCTGGCGAAGCAGCCGACGACGGCGCCTGTGGTGGACATTCACGCCGGACACCTCGCCTACCTCATCTACACCTCTGGCAGCACCGGTCGTCCCAAGGGCGTCGCCATCTCCCATGGCAACGCGGTGGCGTTCCTCCACTGGGCGCTTGCTACGTTCTCTGCCGAGGAATTGAAGGGCACCCTCGCCGCGACGAGCCTCAACTTCGACCTCTCCGTCTTCGAACTCTTCGCTCCGCTGAGCAGCGGTGGTGCGGTGGTGGTGGCACGCAACGCGCTGCACCTGGCGGAGCTGCCGACGGCTTCTCACGTCACCCTCGTCAACACCGTGCCCTCCGCCATGGCGCAGCTGCTGCGTCTGGGCGCGGTGCCGCCTTCCGTGCGCGTCATCAACCTCGCGGGCGAAGCCCTGCCGGAGACACTCGCCAAGCAGGTCTACGCCGTCCCGACGGTGCAGAAGCTCTTCAACCTCTACGGGCCTTCCGAGGACACCACCTACTCCACCGCTTCCCTCGTCGGTCGTGACGAAGTGCCTCTCATCGGCAGGCCCCTGCCCGCCACGCGCGCCTACGTGCTGGATGCTTCGTTGCAGCCAGTGCCCGTGGGCGTGGCCGGCGAGCTGTACCTCGCGGGCGAAGGCCAGGCGCGTGGATACCTGCTGCGTCCGGAACTCACGGCGGAGCGCTTCGTTCCCGAGCCCTACGGCCCTCCGGGTGGCCGCGTGTACCGCACGGGTGACCGCGTCCGTTACCGCATGGACGGACGCCTGGAGTACCTCGGCCGCATCGACTTCCAGGTGAAGGTGCGTGGCTTCCGCATCGAGCTGGGTGAAATCGAAGCCGCGCTCCGTCGTGCGCCGGGCCTCAAGGATGCCGTCGTCGTCGCCAAGGGTGAGGCCGCCGACAAGCGCCTCGTCGCCTACGTCACGCCCAAGGCGAATGCCTCGCTGGAGGTGGAAGCCCTCAGGACGCATCTGCGTCAGGGACTGCCTGAGTACATGGTGCCCACCACCTTCGTGGTGCTGGACGCACTGCCCCTCAACTCCAACGGCAAGGTCGACCGCAAGGCCCTGCCGGAGCCAGAGGCGCCGCAGGCAGGCAGCACCTACGAAGCGCCTCGCACGGCAGCCGAAGCGAAGCTGGCCGCCATCTGGGCGGAGGTCCTCCGCCTGCCCCAGGTGGGCGTGAAGGATTCCTTCTTCGAACTGGGTGGACACTCACTGCTGGCCACGCAGGTGGTGTCCCGCGTGCGCGCCGAGTTCAATGTCGAACTCCCCCTGCGCGCGCTCTTCGAGTCCTCCACCGTGGAGGCACTCGCCGGGCGGCTGCACGGGAGCACGAGTGCCCAGGCTCCGAAGTTCACTCGCGTCACTCATGACGGTCCCAGGCCGCTGTCCTTCGCGCAGCAGCGGCTATGGCTGTTGGATCAGCTCCAGCCGGGGGACGCGTCCTACAACATCCCCACCGCGCTTCAGCTCTCCGGGCACCTGGACGTGGAAGCTCTGCGCCGCGCCTTCGAGGCGCTCGTCCAGCGCCACGAAGCCCTGCGCACCACCTTCCACGAGCACCAGGACCAGCCCATCCAGATCATCCACGCAGCCAGCGGGTGGACGCTGCCGCTCGTGGACCTCTCTTCGCGGCCCGAGGCTCAGCGACAGGAAGAGGCTCGACGGCTGGCCAACGAGGAAGCGCGACGACCGTTCGACCTCGCCAGGGGGCCGCTGCTGCGCAGCACCCTGGTGCGACTGGGAGGCGACTCGCACCTGCTGCTGCTGACGATGCACCACATCATCTCCGACGGCTGGTCCATGGGCATCCTCGTCCGCGAGATGGCGGCCTTCTACGAGGCCATGAGCACGGGCAGCACGCCGGCCCTCGCGCCACTGCCGGTGCAGTACGCGGACTTCGCGACGCGGCAGCGCGACTGGCTCCAGGGGGAGATCCTGGAGGCGCAGCTCCGCTACTGGAAGCAGCAGCTCTCCGGAGCTCCCGCGGCGTTGGAGCTGCCCACGGACCGGCCGCGCCCGCCCGTGCAGTCGCGCCGGGGCGCCACGGTGGAGGTGCGCATCCCTGAGAACGTCTCCCGCGCGCTCAAGGCCCTGGCGCAGCGAGAAGGCGCCACGCCGTTCATGACGCTCCTGGCGGCGTTCCAGGTGCTGTTGTCGCGCTACTCCGCGCAGGATGACGTCAGCGTGGGTACGCCCATCGCGGGCCGCACGCAGGCGGAGACCGAAGGGCTCATCGGCTTCTTCGTCAACACGCTCGTCCTCCGCGCCCAGCTGAATCCTCGCGCGACGTTCCGCGAGCTGCTGGCCCAGGTGCGGGGCACGACCTTCGCGGCCTTCGAGCATCAGCACGTGCCGTTCGAGAAGCTCGTCGAAGCCGTGCAGCCCGCGCGCGACCTGAGCCGCAGTCCGCTGTTCCAGGCCATGTTCGTCCTGCAGAACACGCCGAATGAGGCACTGCGCCTGCCGGGCCTCGCCTTCCAGGCGCTGCCGCTGGAAGCCCACTCCGCCAAGTTCGACCTCTCGCTTGCCCTGCAGGAGGTTCAAGCAGGACTGGTCGGCACGCTGGAGTACGCGACGGACCTGTTCGACGCGGTGACCGTGCAGCGCATGGCCGGACACTTCGGCGTGCTGCTGGAGGCCATCGCATCGAAGCCGGACACCCGGCTGGGTGACCTGCCACTGCTCACCGACTCGGAGCGACAGCAACTCCTCGTCGAGTGGAATCCGGAAGCGGCACTTACGATTCGTGAGCCCAGCATCCCCGCGATGGTGGAAGCCCAGGTGCGCCGCACGCCGGACGCGCTGGCTGTCATCACACCCGAGCGGCAGCTGACGTACCGCGAGGTGGATGCGAAGGCGAACCAGCTCGCAAACCGTCTGCGCGGACTGGGCGTCGGCCCCGAAGTCCGCGTCGGACTGTGCGTCGAGCGCACCGAAGACCTCGTCATCGGAGCCCTCGGCATCCTCAAGGCCGGTGGTGCCTATGTGCCGCTGGACCCCAGCTACCCGCGTGAGCGCTTGGGCTGGTTGCTCGAAGACGCACAGGGTCCTGCCCTCGTCGCGCATTCGCATCTCTTGCAGGCCCTGCCGGAGACCACCGCCACGCCGGTGTGCCTCGACTCGGACGCGGAGCTGGCGAAGCAGCCGACGACGGCTCCTGTGGTGGACATCCACCCGGGCCACCTCGCCTACCTCATCTATACCTCCGGCAGCACCGGCCGCCCCAAGGGCGTCGCCATCTCTCACGGTAACGCCGTCTCCTTCCTCCACTGGGCCTTGGAGACGTTCACCCCCGCGGAGCTGAAGGGGACGCTCGCCGCGACGAGCCTCAACTTCGACCTCTCCGTCTTCGAACTCTTCGCTCCGCTCTCCAGTGGCGGAGCGGTGGTGGTGGCGCGCAACGCGCTGCACCTGGCGGAGCTGCCGACGGCTTCTCACGTCACCCTCGTCAACACCGTGCCTTCCGCCATGGCGCAGCTGCTGCGCCTGGGCGCGGTGCCGCCTTCCGTGCGCGTCATCAACCTCGCGGGCGAAGCCCTGCCGGAGACACTCGCCAAGCAGGTCTACTCCGTCCCGACGGTGCAGAAGCTCTTCAACCTCTACGGCCCGTCGGAGGACACCACCTACTCCACCGCCTCCCTTGTCGGGCGTGACGAAGTGCCTCTCATTGGCCGCCCGCTGCCCGCGACGCGCGCCTACGTGCTGGATGCTTCGTTGCAGCCAGTGCCCGTGGGCGTGGCGGGCGAGCTGTACCTTGCCGGCGAAGGTCAGGCGCGCGGCTACCTGCTGCGTCCGGAGCTCACCGCGGAGCGCTTCGTTCCCGAGCCCTACGGCCCTCCGGGTGGCCGCATGTACCGCACGGGTGACCGCGTCCGTTACCGCCTGGACGGGCGGCTGGAGTACCTCGGCCGCATCGACTTCCAGGTGAAGGTGCGTGGCTTCCGCATCGAGCTGGGCGAAATCGAAACCGCGCTCCGTCGCTCTCCAGGCCTCAAGGATGCCGTCGTCGTCGCCAAGGGTGAGGCCGCCGACAAGCGCCTCGTCGCCTACGTCACGCCCAAGGCGAATGCCTCGCTGGAGTTGGAAGCCCTCAAGGCGCATCTGCGTCGGGGCCTCCCTGAGTACATGGTTCCCACCACCTTCGTGGTGCTGGAGGCCCTGCCCCTCAACTCCAACGGCAAGGTCGACCGCAAGGCCCTGCCGGAGCCGGAAGCACCTCAGTCCGGCAGCACCTACGAAGCGCCTCGCACGGAGGCCGAAGCGAAGCTGGCCGCCATCTGGGCCGAAGTCCTCCGCCTGCCCCAGGTGGGCGTGAAGGACTCCTTCTTCGAGCTGGGTGGCCACTCGCTACTGGCCACGCAGGTGGTGTCCCGCGTGCGCACGGAGCTGGGTGTGGAGCTGCCCCTTCGAGCCCTCTTCGAGTCCCCCACCGTGGAGGCGCTCGCCGGGCGACTGCACGGGAGCACGAGCACCCAGGCTCCGAAGCTCACCCGAACCACGCACGACGGCCCGTTGCCGTTGTCCTTCGCGCAGCAGCGGCTGTGGTTGCTGGATCAGCTCCAGCCGGAGGATGCGTCCTACAATCTCCCGGCCGCGCTCCAGCTCTCGGGCCACCTGGACGTGGAAGCCCTGCGCCGTGCCTTCGAGGCGCTCGTCACCCGTCACGAAGCCCTGCGCACCACCTTCCACGAGCAGCAGGGTCAGCCCACGCAGCGGATCCAGGCTCCGGCGGAATGGGCGCTGCCGCTCATGGACCTCTCCTCGCTGCCCGAGGATGAGCGGGAGAAGGAGGCTCGGAAGCTGGCCGACGCGGAGGCCCGGCGTCCCTTCCGCCTCGCCACGGGCCCCCTGCTGCGCAGCGCGCTGGTGCGGCTGCGCGAGGACTCGCACCTGCTGCTGGTGACGATGCACCACATCGTCTCCGACGGCTGGTCCATGGGCGTGCTCGTCCGCGAGCTCATCTCGCTGTACGCCGCGTTCCATGACGGCAAGGAGCCCGGCCTCACGCCGCTGCCCGTGCAGTACGCGGACTTCGCGGCGTGGCAGCGGAACTGGCTCCAGGGAGAAGTCCTGGACGCGCAGCTCCGCTACTGGAAGCAGCAGCTCTCCGGAGCCCCCGCCGCGCTGGAGCTGCCCACGGACCGCCCTCGGCCACCCGTGCAGTCGCACCGGGGTGCCACGGTGGACGTGCGCATCCCCGCGGACGTCGCTCACGCACTCAAGACCCTGGCGCAGCGAGAGGGCGCCACGCCGTTCATGGTGCTACTCGCGGCGTTCCAGGTGCTCCTGTCGCGCTACGCGGGCCAGGACGACATCAGCGTGGGGTCGCCCATCGCCGGCCGCACCCAGGCGGAGACCGAAGGTCTCATCGGCTTCTTCGTCAATACGCTCGTCCTGCGCGCCCAACTGAACCCTCGCGCGACGTTCCGCGAGCTGCTCACCCAGGTGCGAGGCACGACCTTCGCGGCCTTCGAGCACCAGCACGTCCCATTCGAGAAGCTCGTGGAAGCCGTGCAGCCCACGCGCGACCTGAGCCGCAGCCCCCTCTTCCAGGCCATGTTCGTCCTGCAGAACACGCCGAGTGAGGCGCTGCGCCTGCCCGGCCTGTCCTTCCACTCGCTGCCACTGGAAGCCCACTTCGCGAAGTTCGATCTCTCCCTGGGTTTGATTGAAGGCCGGGACGGGTTCGTCGGCACGTTGGAGTACGCAACGGACCTGTTCGACGCGGCGACCATCCAGCGCATGGCCGGACACTTCGGCGTCTTGCTGGAGGCCATCGCGACGAAGCCCGAGTCACGACTCGGGGATCTACCGCTGCTCACCGGCACGGAGCGTCAGCAGCTCCTCGTCGAGTGGAATCCCCCTGCCTCGCAGACGACGCGCGAGCCCAGCATCCCCGCGATGGTGGAAGCCCAGGTGCGTCGCACGCCGGACGCGCTGGCTGTCATCACACCCGAGCGGAAGCTGACGTACCGGGAGCTGGACACGAAGGCGAACCAACTCGCCCACCGTCTGCGCGGACTGGGCGTCGGCCCCGAAGTCCGCGTCGGCCTGTGCGTCGAGCGCACCGAAGACCTGGTCATCGGAGCCCTCGGCATCCTCAAGGCGGGTGGTGCCTACGTGCCGCTGGACCCCAGCTACCCGCGTGAGCGCCTGGGCTGGTTGCTCGAAGACGCACAGGGTCCTGCCCTCGTCGCGCATTCGCATCTCTTGCAGGCCCTGCCGGAGACCACCGCCACGCCGGTGTGCCTCGACGCGGATGAGGAACTGGCGAGGCAGCCCACCACGGCGCCCGTGGTGGACCTCCACACCGGACACCTCGCCTACCTCATCTACACCTCCGGCAGCACCGGTCGGCCCAAGGGCGTCGCCATCTCTCACGGTAACGCCGTCTCCTTCCTCCACTGGGCATTGGAGACGTTCACCCCCGCCGAGTTGAAGGGGACGCTCGCCGCGACGAGCCTCAACTTCGACCTCTCCGTCTTCGAACTCTTCGCTCCGCTCTCCAGTGGCGGAGCGGTGGTGGTGGCGCGCAACGCGCTGCACCTGGCGGAGCTGCCGACGGCTTCTCACGTCACCCTCGTCAACACCGTGCCCTCCGCCATGGCGCAGCTGCTGCGTCTGGGCGCGGTGCCGCCTTCCGTGCGCGTCATCAACCTCGCGGGCGAAGCCCTGCCGGAGACGCTCGCCAAGCAGGTCTACTCCGTCCCGACGGTGCAGAAGCTCTTCAACCTCTACGGCCCTTCCGAAGACACCACCTATTCCACCGCCTCCCTCGTCGGTCGTGACGAAGTGCCGCTCATCGGCAGGCCCCTGCCCGCGACGCGCGCCTACGTGCTGGATGCTTCGTTGCAGCCAGTGCCCGTGGGCGTGGCGGGCGAGCTGTACCTTGCCGGCGAAGGTCAGGCGCGCGGCTACCTGCTGCGTCCGGAGCTCACGGCGGAGCGCTTCGTCCCGGAGCCCTACGGCCCTCCGGGTGGCCGCATGTACCGCACGGGTGACCGCGTCCGTTACCGCCTGGATGGGCGGCTGGAGTACCTCGGCCGCATCGACTTCCAGGTGAAGGTGCGTGGCTTCCGCATCGAACTGGGTGAAATCGAAGCCGCGCTCCGTCGCGCCCAGGGCCTCAAGGATGCCGTCGTCGTCGCCAGGGGTGAGGCCGCCGACAAGCGCCTCGTCGCCTACGTCACCGCTCGCGACGGCCATTCGCTCGACTCCGAGGCACTCAAGGCCCTCCTCCGGCAGCAGCTGCCGGAGTACATGGTCCCCACCGCGGTCCTCGTCCTCGACGCCCTGCCCCTCAACTCCAACGGCAAGGTCGACCGCAAGGCCCTGCCCGAACCCGATGCGCACGTCATCGAAGCCCGGGACTTCGTCGCGCCCCGCGATGCGCTCGAGATGCAGCTCGCCCGCATCTGGGAGGACATCCTCGGCGTCCGCTCCGTCGGCGTCCGCTCCAGCTTCTTCGAACTGGGCGGTCACTCCCTGCTCGCCGTGCGCATGCTCGCGTCCATCCGCGAGCGTCTCGGGCTCAGCCTCCCACTCTCCGTCCTCTTCCAGCAGCCCACCGTCGAGCAGCTCGCGCAGGTGCTCCGCGACGACTCGCAGGCCTGGACGCCCCTCGTTCCCCTGGAGCGCGGAGCGCCTGGACACCGCCCGCTCTTCCTCGTCCACCCCGGCGGCGGCAACGTCCTGGCCTACTCGGAGCTGGCGCGCAGGCTGGGGCCGTCACTGCCTGTCTACGGCCTCCAGTCGCGCGGCCTCGACGGACGCCCCGTCGTCGAGTCCATCGAAGAGATGGCCGCCCTCTACATCGAAGCCATCCGCACGGTGCAGCCGCAGGGTCCCTACCAGCTGGGAGGCTGGTCCCTCGGCGGCGTCATCGCCTACGAGATGGCCCGTCGCCTGCGCGAGGCGGGCGAAGCCGTGGAGCTGCTCGTGCTCATCGACGCCCACGCGCCCGGCATCACGCCACCTTCCGAGACAGAGCCCCACTTCTCTTCCGAGGCCCGAGTGAGGATCGCCTTCGCCCAGACCACGGCCACCGCCTTCGGCCAGGAGCTCTCCGTCTCGGCCGAAGCGCTGGCACAAGGCGACGACGAGGCGATGCTGGACCACCTGCTCCACGAAGGAGTCCGGGCGCGCATCCTCGACGCGCACTCAGGGGCCGCACAGCTGCGGGCCCTCTTCCGCGTCTTCCAGGCCAACCTCTTCGCGCAGGAGAAGTACGTGCCCCGGCCGTACGACGGCACCGCCCTGCTCCTGAGCGCCAGCGAGGCCGCGGCCGAGCTCCCACGTCATCGCGGCTGGGAGCCCCTCGTCCGCGGCGGCCTGGAGGTGCACGACGTCCCCGGCAGCCATCATGAGCTGCTGCAGGACTCTCACCTCGCGCCCATCGAGGAACGGCTGCGCCAGGTCCTCGCCCGCGAGGCCCCCGCGCCCACGGGAAGCTGAATCCCGTCCGCCCCGCGCCTGATCGTCCCGGCGCGGGGATACATCTCCAGGAAACCAAACGAGTCGTATGGTTCGCGTCGCCCGGCTCGTGGATGGCCCCAACTCGCGGGGTCTCCGACCCTGAGATCCGGCTTTTGCGGTCGAGGGGCACACCGACGTCAGAGCCCCCTCCTAAGATGAGGGCTGTAAACACAGGGAATTATTCATCCCCGGGTTGTGGCCCAGGAGCGCCGTGTCGGCCTCATGACACGTCATGTCGATACGGAATAATGTAACCATCGCGAATTTGCCCACCGCCGCGCTTCCCCCGTGAGAGCGGCTCAGGACGGCAATCCAGCAACAACAGCAGTCTGAGACTTCACGAGGACCACCGGCCCGGGTGGTGCTCGTGCGCAATGGCATTCCCCGAGTGCGGAGTACACGAGATGAGCAACGAGCTGTCGAAGCGGATCGCCAACCTCTCACCGGAGAAGCGCGCCGAGTTGCTCAAGAAGATGGCCGCGCAAAAGGCCGTCGCCGGCAACTCCGCCCAGGGCCTCATCCCGGTGCAGGACCGCTCGCGTCCCCTGCCCCTCTCCTTCGCCCAGCAGCGCCTCTGGTTCATTGATCAGCTTCAGCCCGGCACCTCGCTCTTCAACGTCCCCATGGCGGTGCGCCTGGAGGGCGCACTCGACGTGGCCGTGCTGGAGC
>NZ_RAWC01000183.1:0-18495 GCF_003611685.1 Corallococcus sp. CA049B
GGTGATGGGGGCGCCTTCGGGCGCGGGGGCCTCACCGGAGGGCACCACCTGGAGCTTGTAGCGGCTCACGCCCTTGGGCAGCACGACCTCCACCAGCGGGTTCTCCTTCACCAGGCCCGGGTCGAGCTTGAGGGAGAACTCGCCGTTCTCGTCGGTGGTCGCGTTGATGTGGTTGCGGTACTCGCCGCCGAGCACCTTGGCGCCCTTCACCGGCTGGCCCGTCGCGGCGTCCGTCACGCGCAGCACCACGAGCTGGCCCTCCTGGAGCGCGGTGGCACCGTTCGCCTGGATGACTTCGTTGTAGCGCGGGCGCAGCGCGCAGCCGGACAGCAGCGCGGAGGAGAGGACGGCGAGGGTCAGCAGGTTGCGGCGAAGGCTCATGGAATCCATCCAGGCTGGGAAGCGGTACGGCGGAGGCGCGGCAGCATAGCCGCCAGCCACCGGACGCCAAGTCTCCGGTGCGTGGCAGCCCCCGTGTGCGGCATCCGCCCCCACGCCGGGTCGCGAAATTCCCGGCGGGCAGGCAGGGCAGGCGCCTTCCTCCTCAAGGACCGGTGGAGCCGTCAGCCCTTCCACCCGCCCGCTTCCAGCACCATCTCCCAAGGTGTCCGGGCACGTCCTTCCCCCGCCCGCACGGAGGCCAATGCTCCATGGATGAGACCTATACGGAGGACTCCGAACGCGTCGCGCGTCCGGATCATCGCTACCCGCTGGAGAACGGGCGGGTCGAGTACTCGCCCATTCCGTCCGACACGCGCGTGGAGGAGAGCCGCATCGTCTGGAAGCACAACCGGTTCGACGTGAGCGTGCTGACGATGGTGCTCATCAGCGCCATCACGTTCTTCATTCCGCTGTTCAACGGCCTGCTGGCCGGCACGTTCGGCGGCTTCCACGCGGGACGTCCCCGCCGGGCGCTGGCCGCCGCAGCCGTCGCCTCGGTGGTGGTGCCCGCCACGTTCTACGTGGCCTTCAACGTCTTCAGCGTGGGCGGCGAGCGCATCTTCCTGGGCCTGGGCTGGGGGAACTGGACGCTGCTGCACGTCATTGGCCTGTTCATTGGCGCCCTCTGCGGCGCGTCCAGCCGTCCGGTGTTCACCGGTGAGGTCCCCATCTTCCGCACGCAGTACGTCAGCGGAGCTCCACTCCTAGCGCAAGGCGATGTCGCGCCAGCCCTTCCGGAAGGCTCGCGAGACTTCTCCCGGGACCTGCCCACGACGCAAGTGTCCCCTCCCAGTGGACCTGTGCGCGGGGAGTGAGCAGCACGCTCCAGCGGGAGATGCGCCCCAGGTACCACTCCACCTGGAGCGTCGCGTCCGCCTCGTGCGTGAAGCCCGGCGTGATGCCCGTGCGCCACGACGGCACGTACGTGGCCTCCAGGCGCAGGGCGCTGTTGCCAGGCCCTGGCAGGCCCACGCGATGGGCCAATGACAGACGGGGCCCCACGGTGGGGACTGTCTCCGTGGGGCTCCAGGCCATCGTGGCCTGGGCGCCCAGCCCCACCGCGAGGAAGGTGTCGAAGCGCTCCGAGGCCGCCACCACGCCCAGCGCCTCCGCCTCCACCGTCGCGCGGTAGGGCAGCGGGCGGCCGATGTCCGTGGACATCCTCGCCTCCGCGCCCCAGCCCAATGCGTCGGAGAACGACCGTTGCTGCTGGGGCAGCTCGGGCATCAGCGTGCGGTAGCCCACCAGCGTCAGGCGCGAGCCGAGGATGCGCGGCACGCCCCAGCGAGGCTCCACCGACAGCTCTCCGTCCAGCACGCGCAGCTCGCTGCTGGACTGGAAGCCGTGCAGGCGCGCGTCGCCCAGGGCCTCGTTCATCGCGGAGGTGCGCAGGCTCACCACCGGCCGCGCGGCGCCCACCTCCGGGAAGTCCACGCCGCCGCTGACCACCGTGCGGGCCGCGCCGGATTCGCGCAGCGCCCCCCGGGCCCAGGTGGTCTCCAGCGCCACCTTCTGTTCATGGTCCTTCGCGAGGAAGGCCCGCGGATCCACGTCCGCGAGCGGTCCATCGTTGAGCGCGCCCTGGGCCTCGGTGGCCGCGGCGAAGGCGGCTTCGGTGTGCTCCGCGCGGACCAGGGCCTTGAGCTCGTCCGGCGTGGGCAGCCGCTTGATGGCGGTGTCCAGGGCCTGCTGGAGCAGGGCCGTGCGGTCGAGCACCGCGAGCTTGCGCTGCATGGCGTCCTCGCGCTCGAAGAGGAGTTGCCGGTCCTTGACGCCCTGGGCGGCGCCGCCCTGCCCCTTCAGGTCGAGGGCGACGAGGCGCTCGCGTTCGATGGCGAGCTTCTCCCCTTCGGCCTGGTCCACCGCCGCGCGCTCCACCCGCACCGCGTGCGCGACATAGGCGTGCAATGCCTCGCGGACGTCGGCGTGCGCGGATGAAGGAGCGGCGTCGAGCGCCGTCGTCACGGCGTGCGGCAGCTGTTCGTAGGCCCGCCTGCGCACATCGGGTTCGGAGGATTGGAGGCTGCGGTGCACGTGGTGCAGCGGCGCGAGCGCGGTGGACGGAAGCAGGGAGGCCAGCTTCGTGAGCAGCCGCTCCTCTTCCACGAGCGCGCGCCGGGCGCGGTCCCCCGTGGATTCGAGGGCGTCCGGGACGTGCTCCAGGAGCGGCACCTTGCGCCCGTTCGCGTCCACGACGTTCGTCTTCGCCAGCGTGTCCAGCGTGGCCGTGGGCAGGACCCACAGCATGCCGGGGGCGCTCACGTGACGGCCGTTCTCCAGCGAGCCATTGAGGAGGAAGAGCAGCGCGGCGGCGCAGTTGTCGGTGAAGAAGTAGTAGCCCAGGTAGCCGCGACGCTCGAGCTCCCAGATACGCTCCAGCATGCGCTGGGACTCGCCGGGCGTGAGGTTCAGCCGGAAGCGGCGGATGGTGCGCTGCTCCAGCTCCAGCGACTCGTGGGTGACGTCGCCCAGGGTGCCCGTGAGGAAGACGGTGCTGTAGCCGCCCGTCATGCCCTTCATCAGGTAGCCCAGGCCCTTCTCCTCCATGCCGGTGAGGGCCACGAGTTGCACGACGCGCTCGAAGCCGGGTCCCTGCACCGCGGCGCCTTCGCGCCAGACCGGGCGCAGGAGCAGGTGGCCGAAGAGGGACTGGGGCTGACGGCCCGTGGCCGCGACGAGCAGGACCTCCAGGTGCGAGAGCGCATCCGCTTCCGCCCACGTGTCGAAGGCCGGGCAGTCCCCTCGCGCGGGCAGGTTGCCCAGGCCCGCCTCCGCGATGAACTCCGACAGGGCGCGCGTCTTGGACAGCTCCTGACAGCGCACCTGCTCATCCTCGGGCAATGCGTCCGGTCGCAGCGACTCCACGGGGACGAACAGCTCCTCCGCGAACGTGACGAGGTCCAGCGAGGCGCTGGCCTGGCCCCGGGCCCGGCTGAAGCCCCCCGCGTAGGTGATGCTCGCGGACTCCTTCCACGTGAGGGGGCGCTCGAAGGGGAGCAGCCACCCGTCCAGCCTTCGCCACTGGGGACGCCGGCTCCAGCCGCGCGCGTCGTCCCAGCGCTGCATCACGGCGTGCACCACGGCGCGGCGGCGCCACAGCTGTTCGGCCTCCGTGTCGGTGAGACGTGACAGGCGCAGCGTGGCCCGGCGCTCCTCGGAAGGGGCGTAGCGGTAGAGGTGGAACCGCGCTCGTTGCTCCGACCAGTCCGGACGGGCCTCCGTGCCGTCACCCAGGCCCAGCGGCGCGGGCTCCGCGTGGAGCACGAGCTCCAACCGGCCCCCGGGCGGACGGCGCATCGCGGGAGGCAGGGTGGCGAGCCCCGCCTCCACGTCCAAAACCAGCGAGGCATCTCGCGCCGCGGCACCGCGCAGGATGATGCCCGACGTGGCCTCCAGCGACGCGACCCGCTCGGCCAGGACGACCTCCGGGGACAGCTTCTGCAAGAACGCCGGCACCGCCAGATGACCCAGGGGTTCTTGAGCCTGCGAGCTCACGGGCAACAGCAGCACCGTGAGCCATCCCATCCAGGCGGGGCGAGGCCTCACGGGAGGGCCTCGGCCGTTTGGGGCGCCCCCTCCTGTTCCAGGATGAAGGCCTGACGGTCTTCTTCGAGCCGGGGTTCGGTGCGCGCCAGCTGGCCCACGCGCTCCAGCCAGGCGCGGGCGCGCTCGGGCGTCAGCGTCTTCGCATCCGCCATCATCAGCAGCTCCTTGCGGTGCGTGCGCAACAGCTTGCCGAAGACCTCCAGGTTCTCACGGCGGATGCGCGCCGCCTGCGCCAGGTCCTCCACCGTCGGGCCCGCGCCCAGCGCCAGGTCCTCTCGCAGCTGGTGCGTGCGGGCCCGCAGGTACACCTGGGCCGCGTGCCCCACCTCCTTCGGCGCGGGCCGCTTGCCCTTGCGCCGCTCCGCCCTCGCGTGCAACTGCCAGATGACGATGCCCAGGCCCATCACCGTCAGCGCCACCGTGGCCGTCGACAGGAGCTGATTCTCGCGGCCGTTGCTGCTCTCGCTGCGCGTGCGCGAATCCTCGCCCTGGTCCACCTGGTTCGACTCGCTGGTGCCCGCGTTGCTGTGCTCGCTGGAGTCCGAAGAGTCGCTGGAGTCCGAGGAGTCGCTGGAGCCCGAGGAGTCGCTGGAGTCCGAGGAGTCGCTGGAGCCCGATCTGCTCGAATCCCCATGGCTGGAGTTGCCCGAGTCGGACTTGCTGGACTCGCCCGAGCCCGACTCGCTGGAGCCCTCGTCGCTGGAGCCGTTGGAGTCCGACTTGCTCGAATCCCCACCGCTGGAGTTGCCCGAGTCGGACTTGCTGGACTCGCCCTGGCTGGAGTCCCCCTGGCTGGAGTTGCCCGAGTCCGACTGGCTGGAGTCACCCTGGCTCGAAGCGCCCGACTCCGAGGAGTTGCCCGAGTCCGACACCTCCGCGGCCCGTAAGCCCGCGGCGGGCCCGCGACACCCCACGGCGAGCATCAACATCGACGCCGTCACCACGCGCTTCCACGAAGACTTCGTCCGCATCCATCCCCCTCGAAAGGGCGCCACCGGGCCTGGCGCCAGCCAGTGCCCTAGCCAACCGCATGCCGGGCGCTGGATTGTGCATTATCGAGAGGTTGCTGGATCGTCTGACGCGATACGGCGCGAAAAACCACCCCCGGGGTGCGTCACGCGCTTCGCGCCCCTGTTTCACCGCGGGTGTGCCGCACACCCTCCTCCAGGAAGAGACGTTTCAGATAGGGATTGAGGAAGCGCCCCTCCGGGTCCAGCTGCTCGCGCACGCGCTGGAAGTCGTCCCAGCGGGGATACAGATGTTTCAGTGTCGCGGCCGTCTGGGTGTGCAGCTTGCCCCAGTGCGGCCGGCCGCCGTGGTTGCGGAAGATGGCCTCCGCGCCGGAGAAGTAGGGCTCCAGCGGCATGCCCTGGTATTGATGCACCGCGATGAACGCGCGGTCCCCGCCGTGCGCCGGGCTGAGGAACACGTCGTCGCCGCGCACGAAGCGGTACTCCACCGGGAAGTGCACGGGCAGCTGCTCGCGCGTGATGTATTCGGACAGCTCGCGAAGGCAGTCGGGCCCTCGCTCCACCGGCACGGCGTATTCCATCTCCTGGAAGCGCACGAGCCGCGGCGTGGCGAACAGCGTGTGGCTCTGCCCCGCCAGCACGCCCTCCGACGCCAGCTTCGCCGACAGCCGGCTCACCGGCGCGCACCACGCGGGCCGCATCCGGCACGCACGGCTCACCGCGCCGAAGACCGCGTTCTCCATCACCATCTCGCTGAACCAGCGCCCCACGCCCACCCCGTGCGGAGTCTCGTCCGTGAGGTCCATCGCCTTCGTCATCACGCGGTCGGAGTGCGGGAACCAGAAGAACTCGTAGTGCCGGTGGCGCGCCCGCGCTTCATCCAGGCCCGCGAGGCACTCCTCCAACGCCAGGTTCCGCCGCGTCAGCCGCAGCCGGTACTCGGGCAGCAAGCGCAGCCGCACCCGCGTCACCACGCCCAGCGCGCCCAGGGACACGCGCGCGGCCTGGAGCAGCTCCGGCGACGCGTCCTCCGAGCACGTCACCTCGTCCCCGCTCGCCGTGACGAGCGTCATCTCCGCCGCCTGCGTGGAGAGGATGCCCAGGCCCACGCCCGTGCCGTGCGTGCCCGTGCCCAGCGCGCCGCCCAGCGACTGCTTGTTGATGTCGCCCAGGTTCTCCATCGCGAGCCCGTGCGACGCGAGCAGCGCGCCCAGCTCGCGCAGGTTCGTGCCCGCCCACACCACGGCCTCTCGCGCGCGGTCGTCCACGGACACCAGGCCCCGCAGCGCTTCGAGCGACACCATCGTCTCGTCCGTCGCGCACAGGGGCGGGAACGAGTGGCCGCTGCCCACCACGCGCACGGTGCGCGATTGGGCGCTGGCGTCGCGGAGCGCGGCCTTCAGGGCGTCCACGGAGTCCGGCTGGAGGAAGCCGGAGGGATGGGCCACCACCCCGCCGGACCAGTTGCGCCACGTCTTCGTCTTCGCCGTCTCGGTCGTCATGCCGTCACCCCCATTCGCCCCGGTAGGTCGGGACCTCTTCCACGACGCGGCCCCCGGAGATGAGCAGCAGCGTGCGGAAGTGCTCGCACACCTCGCCCGCCTTCGCGTGCCGGAAGAACACCGGCGCGCCCAGGGGCAGCGGCACCGGGCCCGTGTACGCGATGGGCGTCTGCACCTCGCCCGCGCCCTCCAGCGGGAGGAGCTTCGCGCCCTCGGGCAGGTAGGGCACGGGCAGCTTGTCCACGCCCGCGGAGCCGGAGGCCACGAAGCCTCCCCCCTGGAGCGTGAAGAGGCCCGGGCCGGGACGCCGCGTGACGGGGATGGCGAACGCCACCGCGGGCTGATGCTGGAAGCCGCGATAGCCGTCGAAGAGCGCGGGCGAGTACAGGCCGCTGCCCGCGGTGAGCTCCGTGACGCTCGCGTCCTGGCGCGTGGACTCCAGGCTGCCGGTGCCCCCGCCGTTCACGAAGCGCGGCGCGAACCCCGCGTCCTTCAGCGCGGCCACCACCGCCTGCCTGCGCGAGTGCACGCGGCCCACCGAGCCCCGCTTGAGCGCGCGGATGACCACGTTCTTCGGCCCCGCGTGCGGCGCGGCGTCCGGCACGCCCGCGAGCTGCGCCTCGTAGCCCATGACGCCCGCGAGGAAGACGGCGTCCCCTTCCGCCGCGATGCGCTTCGCCACCGCCAGCGCGTCCTCCGGCGAGCGCACCGGCGAGCGGTGCACCCCGAAGCGCAGGCCCGGCAGGTCCACGGACAGGTCCACGTCCAGGCACAGCGGGGCCCGCGTGCCATGCCGGCGGGCAGCGCGAGCGGCGAGCGCCACGTGCTCCACCGAGTCCACCATCAACGTCACGGGCGCTGGCGGCCGGCACAGCTCCGCCAGGGCCTCGGCATCCACCACGGGGTAGCCCATGAGCAGGTCGGTAAAGCCGCGCTCGCGCAGGTGCACGGCCTCGTCGGCGCTGAAGCACATGAGGCCCTGGAAGCCGGGATGCCCGTCGAGCACGCGCCGCAGCAGCGCGACGCACCGCACCGACTTCGTGGCCACCCGCACCGGCAGCCCGCCCGCGCGCCGCACCAGCGCCGCCGCGTTCTCGTTCAGCAGGTCCAGGTCCGCGAAGGCCAGGGGCAGCCTCCGTCCCTCCAGCGCCTGGGCGTAGTAGGCGTAATCACGCGGCATTTCAGGGCCTCCGGGCGCGGTCACGACGGGAGCGGACATCATCGCCGCGCCCCGTCAGCTCCGGGGCCTGCCGGCACCGGGCGCGTAGGGTGGTGGACAGGCGGGGACAGGAGCCGGGAAAGGGGCAGCGCGCCGGACATCCCTGGGGGAACGCCCGGCGCGCGCACACGCGGATACTTCGACTCCTGGGTCGGCCCACCCCCCCGGAAGGGCACGGAACGCCATGGTGCCGCCAGCCGAAAGTCATTTCTATTGAGGAAATCACGCGAGTCTTAAACGACTCGGGGGACGGGAAATCAATTCCCACCTGGACAGGCGGAAGAAGCACTGATTCCACTCCCGACCTCACAAGTCTTCCAATTGGCCCCAGCGGCTATAGTAAGTAAATCGTGATTGATTTGATTTCCGAGGACCAACGCCTCTTGCAGGAGCTGGAGGGCCTGCTGGAGGGGTTGGAGCCAGGCTCCGAGGCCCTGCCGACGGTCCTCGCCGCGCTCCGAGGCGCCCTGCGCGCGGAGCGGACGGCGGCCTACGGCGTGGACGTGGGCCCGGACCGCTATCACACGGCCTTCGTGCACGGCGTGGGCTTCCCGCAGCCTCCCTCCGTCCTCTCCGAGGCCTTTGACGCGGCGCTGCCGCCGGCGGGGAGCCGCTTCGGCTACTTCGATCCCGCGCGTCCGCCGCTGGCCCAGCGCAACCGGGCGATGCGCTTCTCGCCGCTGGGAATCGCTGAGCCGCTGCGCGCCCTGCCCATCACCGGCGAGGGCGAGGGCCCCCTGTGGGAGCGGCTGGGATTGAGCGAGGCGGAGTGGGAGCACGCGCGGACGCAGCTGGCCGGGTATGCCTCCAGTCTCTACCGGCAGTTGGGATTGGAGCACCTGGCGCAGCTGCGGGTGCTGGTGTGCGAAGGCGACATGATGCTGGGCTGGGTGGGCGCCTTCCGGGCCGAGCCCTTCACGGAGCGGGAGCAGCGGCTGTTGCAGGCGCTGACGCCCGCCATCCAGCGGCGGATGGCCATGGACCGGCGGCTGCGCGAGGCGGGCCTGCTGGGGCCGGCCCTGGGCGCGGCGCTGGAGGTGCTGGGGCGGCCCGCGTGGGTCGTCACGTTCAGCGGCCGGGTGATGCACGCGAACAAGGCGGGGCAGGCGCGGTGGGAGCAGGACTCGCAGGCGCTGGCGAGGCAGGTGCGCGAGTGCCTGCGGAGCCCGCCGGGCACGGGGCCGCTGTTCTCCTCCGGGCCGCTGCGCACGCCGGGGCTGCCGGACCACTACCTGGTGCTGGACCCCGGGCCGCCGATGGAGCCGACCTCGCGCCTGCCGGTGCTGAGCCAGCGCTGGGGGCTCACCGCGCGCGAGGCGCAGGTGCTGGAGCACGTGGTGCAGGGAGAGACGAACAAGGCCATCGCCCTGCACCTGGGCTGCGCCGAGCGCACGGTGGAGGTGCACGTCACGCACCTCTTGAACAAGGCGCAGGTGGAGAGCCGCTCCGCGCTCATCTCGCGCTTCTTCCAGTCCTGATGGGCCGGTGGGCACGGCCCGGCGCATGACTAGGATGGAGGGATGGACGAAGCGCTCTTGAGGAAGGCGCTGGCCCGCGCCGACGCGGCGGTGGCGAAGGGGCCGCGCGCGCTGGCGGCGGATGGCCAGCGCCGCACGCTGCACGTGGCGATGGGGGACCCGCAGGCGGACTTCGAACGGGTGTTGTCCATCCTCTCGCTGCATGGGCTGCTGGACGATGCGGGAGGACTGCGGCCGGACGTGTGCCTGGTGTCCGTGGGCGACCACTTCGACTGGGGGCCCGCGAAGGACCGGGAGCGCGTGGCCCGGAGCGCGCTGCGGCTGGTGGCGTGGCTCGCGTCCCATCCGGCGGATCAGGCGGTGATGCTCCTGGGCAACCACGACCTGGGCCGCGTGGGAGAGCTGGCGGACTTCACGGATGCGACGTTCCGCGCCGCGCAGGCGGAGGCGGACCGGGTCTACGCGGGGGACGACACCGACGCGGCGGCGGAGCGGGCCTTCCTCCAGCGCTGGCCTGGATTGCCGACGGCGGAGCTGGCGGCGCGGGACTTCAGCACCTGGACCGAGGAGCAGCGCGCGTGGGTGGAGCACCTGCTGCGCGCACGGCGCTTCCGCGTGGCGCATGCGGCGGGGGACTCGCTGCTGGTGCTGCACGCGGGCGTCACGCGCGAGGACCTGGGGGTCGTTGGGCTCGCGCCCGAGCGATGGGCGGAGGCGCGCGCGGTGGCGGAGGCGCTCAACGGCGTGATGGACCGGGCGGTGGCGGCGTGGAAGGGCGGGCCGCTCGTGCTGCCGGGGCTGCACCATCCGGGCAACGCGAAGGAGGGTGAGGGCGTGGGCATCTTCTACCAGCGGCCCAGCCTGGCCGCGGAGGATGGGGAGCGCGTGCGGGGAACACCCCGGCGCAGGTTCGATCCCCGGAGGTTGCCGCTCGGGTTGACCCAGGTGGTGGGCCACACGCGGGACAAGCGGGTGCGGGAGCTGGTGTCACCCGGTCCCGTGCGAGATGGAGTGCTGCGCCACCTGGTGACGGACGGGGCGCGCGTGGACTACGCGCACGGCCCGCCGCAAGTGACGGGCCCGGGCGAGGCGGTGATGGTGTTCACCGACGGCGCCATGCGCGAGGGCCGCGCGGAGGACTTCGAGCTGTTCGACCTGGACGCCCGTCGCGCGGTGCCGCTGGCTCCGTGAGTCTTCACGCGTGCCTCATGCAGGGCACGCGCGAAGGCTCGTGGATCCGCTACGGCGCCGCGCCAGGAGCGGCGGCCGGCGACTTGAGGCCGGCGAGCTTCTTCTCCAGCGACTCCACCTGTCGCGGGGACACCTGCGCGGCGGGCAGCGTCTTCGCGAACGTCAGCGCCTCTTCCAGCGTCTTCACCGCGCCCGCGGTGTCCTTGCGCGCGACCTGGATGTCCGCGCGGCCGGAGAGCACGGACAGCCGCCGCGCGCCCTGCACCCGCGCCAGCGCCCGGTCGTTCGCGGCGAGCGCGTCGTCCAGCCGGCCCGACAGGCGGTACAGCGTCGCGAGCCGCGCGGGCGGGTTGTAGTCCTGCGGCAGGTCCTTCTCGCTCTGCTCCAGCGCGGGGATGGCCCGCTGCGGCTGCTCGAGCGTCATCGCCGCGAGCATGCGGTGCGAGTCGAACACGCTGCGCGCCTCGGGGTTCGGCGCCTTCGCGGCCTCGCCCTCCAGGAACGTCAACCACTCCTGGGCCACCTGCTTCGCTCCCGCCGTGTCCTTGTCCTGCTTGCGCGCCTCCACCAGCACCTCGTACAGGCCGGAGCGGTCATCCGCCTCCATCTCGATGGCGGGCGGCGAGAGTACGTCGCGCGCCTTCGCCTCCAGCGCGTGCCGCAGCTCCGCCGCCTCGGGCGTGCCTTCCGGGATGGCGAGCGCGCAGCCGAGGCCATTGAGGACGCCGTTGGCCAGGCTGAGCGAGCGCGGCACCTTCGGCAGCTCCGCCACCGCCTTCCGCGCGCAGGGCTCGTACTGCTTCGCCCCGTACTGCGCCATCAGCAGCGACTCCAGCGCGCGGCCCCGGCGGGACCAGTCCGCGGGGGCCTCCGCGAGCGCGAGCGACAGGGCCTCGGCGGCCTCCGCGGGCTTGCGCTCTCCGTAGAGGGCATCCCCGCGGGCGAGCAGCGCCTCCGCGCCGGTGGCACCGCCCTGGTAGGCGCGCTCGCCGTCCTCGAAGAGGCGCTCCAGCTGAGGCACCGTCGCGCTGCCGGCGAAGCGCAGCAGGGCCTTCTCCTCGCGCGGGTCGATGATGAAGAAGGTGGGCCAGAACTCCACCGGGTACTTCTCCTGGAACGTCGCGTTCTGGGTCAGGTCGGTGTTGAGCTCCAGCCACACGAAGCGGTCCGCGTGCTTCGCCAGCGCCTTGTCCGTGAAGACGTACGCGCGCATGGAGCGGCAGGTGTGACACCACGGCGCCCAGGTGTCGACGAACAGGGGCACCCCCTTCGCCTTCGCGTCCGCGAGCGCGCGGGCGTAGTCATCCGGGATGAAGGGCAGCGGGCCTTCGGCATGGGCCTCGGCGGACGCGGGCGCGGGCGCGTTGGCGTTCGTGGCCGTGCAGGCGATGGACCCCGACAGGAGCAGGCAGGCGAGGAGGGAGCGCATGCGGCGCACCCTACCGCGCCGATCCAGGGGTGTCCCCGGTGGACAGAGTACGCACACCGCGCTGGGCACCACGCGGCGTGCGTGCTGTCCTACGCGTGGCCCCTTATGCCCATGAAGGACCCTCGCGCCCTGCGCACCGCCCTCGCGTCCGCCCTGGACGCCCTGCCCGCCTCCGAGCGCTTCCCCGACAGCGGTGACGCCGACGTGGCCCGCCGCCTGGCTGAGCGCCTGCGCCGCGACCTGCTGCCCCGTCTGGGCTCCGGGGACGCGCCGCTGCTCCTCGTGGCCATCGCCGGCCCCAACAACGTCGGGAAGTCCACGCTCTTCAACTCGCTGGCGAAGGCGTCCCTGTCCCCCGCGCGCCCCGAGGGCGGACTCACCAAGCAGTGCCTGGCCGCGGCGAACCCGGAGACGTGGATGGGCGCGCTGAAGGACGTGCTCACCCAGCGCTACGACATCATCCCGGTGGCCGACGGCACCGTGGCGCCCGTGGATGAACCCGGGCCTGCCGGCCGGCTGTACCTGGTGCTGTCGGATGCGGTGCCGCGCGGGCTGCTGGTGATGGACACGCCGGACTTCGACAGCGTGTACCGCGACAACCGCGAGCGGGCCGAGGCGCTGCTCGTCACGGTGGACGTGCTGGTGTTCGTGGTGAGCCGGCAGACGTACCAGAACGCGGCGCTGGTGGACTTCCTGCGCGCGGCGGTGGGCCACGGCAAGCCGTACCTGCTCGTCTACAACGAGGCCACGCGCGAGGAGGTGGCGCGAGGCCACCTGGACAAGCTGGCCCAGGACGTGGGCCACCCGCCCATCGCGCGCTACCTGGCGCCGCACCAGCCGGACGTGGAGGCGGGGCTGAAGCCGCTGGCCACGGAGGCGCTGGATGGACGGCCGCCGCTCGCCGCGCTGCTGGGACAGGCGGAGCATGCGCGCGAATTGAAGGCGCGGGCGCTGGAGGCGTCGCTGTCGGATGCGCGCTCGGAGCTGGAAGCAGTGGCGCGAGCGGCGACCCGCGCGGCTCGCGAGCCGGAGCGGCTGAGGCAGCGGCTGCGGCACGACCTGCAAGGCATTGGCGCGCAGGCGGCGCTGAGGGCCGTGCCCGCGGACGTGCTGGTGGATGCGTTCCGCGACGAACTGGATGCGCGCAGCACCTTCCACCGGTTCGTGCGGCTGCCGTTCCGCGGACTGGCCACGGCGCTCACGTTCGTGAGCCGCAAGGTTCGCGAGTCCTTCACCGGACCCCAGCCCCATGAGGCGCTGCCCTCGCAGGCGGTGGATGACTCGCTGAAGGACGGGCTGCGCAGGCTGGTGGACGCCTTCGCGCCGGAGGTGGCCGCGTGGCGCGGGGACGCGGAGACGCGCGAGAAGCTGGTGCAGGCCTTCGGGCCCGCGATGCTCGGCCGGCTGGATGCGCCGCTGGACCTGGGCGCGCTGCACGCGCACGCGGCGGACCGGGCCACGCTGTATGACTTCTGCCGCCAGCTGGTGGGCAGCGAGCTGCAGGGCGGCATGCGCGAGGAGCTGCTCCAGGCGCTCACCACGCTGGTGTACTCGGTGCCGTCCGGCGCGGCGGCGGTGGTGACGGTGGCCACCGGCGGCCTGGGCCATGACGCGGTGGTGTGGGCGGGGACGCTCCTGTCCACGCCGCTGCTGGAGCGCTTCGTGGACCTGCTGGGTGCCCAGGTGCGCGCGACGGTGACGCGCAAGTGGGCGGACGCGCACGGGGCCACGCTGGCGCAGGCGCTGGAGACGCGCTTCTTCGCGGAGCTGTTGTCCCACCTCGACGCCCAGGCGGAGGGCTGGCTGCGCACCGCCTCCACCCTGGAGACGGCACGGCGGGCGGCGGAGTAGGCGGCTGGTTCCTGACAGGGTCCCGCCTCCACGGTGGAGGCGAGACTTCGTGCCTCATCGCCACCGATGCGTCATGCTGGATCCGCCATGACCGGTCCGGGCCCGGAGGCGGGTTCTCCTCTCATCCTGTCGTTCCGTCACCTGCTGACCGAGTCCGTCAGTGCGTTCCTCGACGAGGCGGACATGACGTGTCCGCAGACGGCGGACGCGCTCAGCGAGCTGCTGGTGACGCTGTCGCGCTACCGCGAGGAGGGCGCGCTGCTGTTCCCCACCGCGTTCCTGGGTGACGACCTGGGCGCGATGATGGAGCTCTTGGGCGGGCACGACCCGATTCCCCTGGGCTCGGGGCCGCGCAACCGCGCCACCATCCAGCGGGCGCTCAAGCAGTGCGCGCCGCTGGGACAGGGGCGCTGGTGGGCGCTGTACCTGGTGCGTGAGCCCGCGGGCCTCACCTACGGCATCTTCCGGACGGATCCGTTCCCTCTGGCGGAGACGCCGCTGGAGCGCCTGCGGCACGCGCCGGACCGGGGCGCACGGGTGGTGGGTGTGTTGCAGCTGGCGGACAACATCATCGAGCTGCGCGGAGGCGGCGGGCTGTGCCGGCACGTGTACCTGTCCGGCGCGCGCATCGACCTGGAGCCGCCCTCCGTGGTGCTGGACGCGCTGGCGAGCGCTGTGACCGAGCAGGTCCTGCCCTCCAGCCGCGAGTACGCGCGGGGCTTCTTCCGGCGGGTGCTGTTCGAGGTGATGCAGTCCTCGCACGGCACGCTGGTGGCGGTGTTGCCCCGGGAGCGCGCGGGTTCGGCGCTGTTCGTGGATGGCATCCTGTTGCCCCGGCCCATGGACGTGGTGGCGATGCTGGACCGGCACCACGCGACCCAGGACGGCAGCGCGGCGTCAGCGGTGCGGGCGGCCGCGCAGCTCTTGCGCGGCATGATGGCCACCGACGGCATCACCGTGCTGCGCGCGGACGGGTGCATCCTCGGGTACAACGTCTTCGTGCGTCACCCGGAGACCCTGGCGCGGCAGCCGGGCTTCTTTGGCGGAGCTCGTCGTCGGACGTTCGAGGTGCTGTGCGCGGCGCTGGGCAACGAACTCGCCGCGGCGTTCATCCGCTCGCAGGACGGAGATGTCGCGTGCCGTCGCGCGTGACGGTTTCCTGTTTTGCACGCTGTCCGGATTGATTGCGGCGCTGAGGGACGGAGGACCCTGGAGGTCGCATTCCGCACGGGGATTTGAGACGTGGGCAGAAGGTTGAGAACATCAACTTAATCTGTAAGGCTGCGCGCGCTTTGCGCACTGCTCCCCTGCCCCTCCGCGCGGTTGCCGCGCTGTCCCTGCTCGCCGTGTGCCTCGCGAGCGCTCCTGCTGTGGCGCAGAAGCTGCCGGCCGTGGTGGTGGACGGGCCGCCCTCAGCACCTTCTCCCAATGACACCGGGACGGGGCTCTGCATGGCCACCAACGTGTGGACACGCACCCCGGCGGAGTATCCGCAGAGCCAGACAAACTATACGGACAACCTGAATGCTTACATGGAGGAGAACCGCGGGACGCGGGTGACCTCCGTGCTGCGCTCCGCGTTCGATCTGTCAAACAACCTGAACGACGGTCGCGTGCTGAGCTTCGGCGACTTCGTCAACGTGGTCTCAGGATGCTCCCAGGGCGGCTGTCCCTTCCCCTACAACGACCCGATCACCAAGTTCGTTTCACGCTTTCGCGGCTACCTGAACGTCACCGAGGCCATGGTCGGGCGTGCCCTGCACTTCGGCTTCTACGCTGACGACGCCATCAGCCTCGTCCTGTTCGACAAGGCCAGCAGACGCTACGACATCGTCATCCGGCCACCGGAACTCGGTGCGGCAACGCGGCGCACCACCAACTCCGTCACCTTCACCCAGTCCGGCCTCTACGCGGTGGAATTGCTCTACGTGCAGATCGTGGAGCACGCGGCGCTGGAGTTCTCTGTTCTGGACGGGGCGTTCACGGACTTCGATGCGCCCGCAAACAGTCCGCCGGTCGTTCCCCTTGCTTCCTATGGCTTCACCCTGGTCCAGCCCGCGCAGCTGTTCCAGACCGAAACCGGTCGGCCGTCGTTCCCGGACAACCTGGATCAGTGCGTCCAGTGCAACCGCCAGTTCGCGAACCAGCCCGGCAATGGCAGTTGCGGTTCGTCCTACTACTGCAACTCCGCTGCGCTCTGCGCACCCTGTGACACGAACCTCCTTTGCGGCGACACGTGCTCGCCGTGCGGACCTACCGCGCCCATCTGCGCGCAGGTCAACGGCCAGTTCACCTGCGTCGCGTGCACCCAGAACAGTGACTGCGCCACGGGCCGCTGCGACACCACCACCAACGTGTGCACCGGCTGCGTCCGCGACTCCGACTGCGGCTCCGGCCAGGTCTGCGACGAGCCGAACTTCACCTGCGTCCAGTGCACCGCCGACTCCGAGTGCCCCGGCAGCCAGGTCTGCGACCTCACCGCGAACACCTGCGTCGAGTGCAACGAAGACACCCAGTGCGACCGCGGTGAGTCCTGCTCCAACCACGTCTGCACGCCCTGCAACACCAACGACGCCTGCGCCGGTAACTCCTGCAACTGCTGCCCCAATGGCACCCAGTGCGCCGCGCCCACTCCCGGCGCCCCGCCCTCCTGCGTCGAGTGCACCACCGACAGCCAGTGCTCCAACGGCCAGCGCTGCGACACCCTGAACGGTGCCTGCGTCGACAGCATCGCCGAGTGCAACACCTCCGACCGCTGCGGCCCCGGCTGCTCCAAGTGCCCCGGTGAGCGCCCCTTCTGTCTCGACGGCGAGGTCTGCGTCCAGTGCCGCAACGACCTGGAATGCGGCGACGGCCAGACCTGCGTCAGCGGTGAATGCAGCTCCTGCACCACCGACAACCGCTGCGGTCCCCGCTGCGACTCGTGCGGCGGCGACACCCCGTTCTGCCTCTCCGACGGCACCGTGCAGAACAGCGTGTGCGTGGGCTGCGTCAACGACTCCGACTGCGGCAGCGGCACCTGCGACCCCACCACCCGCACCTGCTCCAACACCGGCGCCTGCGCCGTGACGTGCGCGGAAGGCACCGTGTGTGACGGCTCCACGTGCGTCGAGTGCTTCGCCGATGCCCACTGCCCCTGCGGCGGCACCTGCGACCTCGCCTCCAACACCTGCCTCGAAACCTGCGCCGACAGCGGCGACTGCCTGGGCGTCGAGTTCTGCTCCGCCGAAACCCAGCAGTGCGAACGCGGCCGCCGCAAACCCGGCACCGAACCCCAGGGCGGCGCCTTCTGCTGCGGCACCACCGCCGAGGACACCCCCACCGGCAGCACCGCCATGCTGGTCACCCTCGCCCTGGGCTTCCTCTTCCTGCGCTCCACCCGCCGCGTCCGATGAAGCCCTCCCGAGCGCCGCTCCTCCCGCTGCTGCTGGCCCTCGCGCTGTCCACCGCCGCCCACGCCGCGCCGGATCCGCGCTTCAACATCCAGGTCTTCCGCCCGTCCGGCGCGCCGCAGGACCTGGTGATGGTCACCCAGTCCCGGCCCCTGTCCCACCTGTCCGTCTCCGCCGGGCCCTACTTCAGCTACTCCCTCAACCCGCTCTCGCTCGTCCCCAAGGACGGGGACCTGGGCTCCATCAGCCTCGTGGGCAACCGGCTCCAGCTGGATGTCATGGCCACCGTCGGCCTCTTCGACTGGTTCGAGGTCGGCGTGGACATGCCGCTCGTACTCCTCCAGGGCGGCCAGAACCTGGAGGTCATCGGCACCGAGGGGCCCGTGGAGAGCTTCGCCCTGGGCGACCTGCGCCTCATGGGCAAGGTGGCCATCCCCGGCTTCCGCCGCTCCGCGGAGGGCCACGGCTGGGGTGCGTCACTCACGCTCAACGTCAGCTTCCCCACCGGCGTGCAGGAGGCCTTCGCGGGCGACGGCGAGCTCACCTGGGCGCCGGGCCTGGTGCTCGACTACCGCTTCGAGTCCGGCATCCTCCTCGCCTTCAACGGCGGCTTCTGGAAGCGGCCGGACGTCATCTTCAGCGGCGTGCAACTGGGAGACATGGCGCCGTTCGGCCTGGGCACGGAGGTGCCCCTCCTGCGCGGCAGCGGCATCACCGCGCTCGGCATGGTGAACGGCGCGGTCGGCCTCAAGAAGGCTCCCGGCCAGGAGCGGCAGATTCCCGCGGAGCTGCTCATCGGCCTGCGCTGGTACAGCTCGCTGGGCGTCACCTTCACCTTCGGCGGCGGCCTGGGCTGCGGCTGCTCGCTGGCGTCGCCGAACCTGAGCTTCTTCACGTCCATCCTCTGGGTGCCCGCCAAGACTCGCGAGTGGGAGGCCATCGAGCGCTTCAAGGAGCCGCCCGAGCCGCCCCCGCCGCCCGTGGACCCCGACTTCGACGGCGTCATCGGCGAGCGCGACCGCTGCCCCGACCTGGCAGGCCCGGTGGAGAACAGCGGCTGCCCGGACACCGACGCGGACTCCGACGGCGTGGTGGACCGCATCGACAAGTGCCCGGACGTCCCGCAGGGCAAGCGCGGCCGCGATGGCTGCCCGCTCGCGCGCACGTCGGGGAACAAGATCGTCATCCTGGAGCAGGTGAACTTCGCCACCGATCAGGACGTCATCCTCTCCGAGTCCTACCCGGTGCTGGAGGAGGTCGCGCGGGTGATGGAGGAGAACCCGAAGATGGACCGCATCCTCATCGAGGGTCACACCGACTCGCGCGCCAGCGACCAGTACAACCTGGAGCTGTCCAAGCGCCGCGCCGCCAGCGTGAAGCGCTTCCTCATCGAGACCGGCGTCGCCGCGGAGCGCGTGTGCTCGCAGGGCTACGGGCGCAGCATGCCCCTGGCCGACAACGCCACGGAGGAGGGC
>NZ_RAWC01000184.1:0-18426 GCF_003611685.1 Corallococcus sp. CA049B
CCACCACCACGTCCGCCCGCCCCTCCCGCAGGGCCCGGCCGGCGTCCAGCGTGGAGGGCAGGTCCACCCAGCGCACGTCGGAGGTGCGCAGCCCCGCCCGCGCCAGCACCCACAGGGCGAAGTAGTGCGACGAGCCGCCCGGATACACGCCCACCCGCTTGCCGCGCAGGCTGGCCAGGTCCGGCACGCCCACCGCCGCCATGGCCTCCTGGCCCCGGCTGCGCCCCACGAGCATCACCGTGCGCGGCGCCGCGTCCCTCAAGGCCGGGGCCCACGACGCGAGCCGGTCCACTGACAGGGCTGCCATGTCCACGCCGCCGTTCTCCGCGCCCACGGACAGGGCCTGCTTCAGCTCCTCCTCCCGGGCGAAGAGCACCGCGCGGGCGTCCAGGGCGTAGGCCGTCTTGAGCAGCCCCTGCGCGGCGCCCGGGGGCGTGGCGGGGTTGTCCAGGGTGGTGGCGCCGCCGGTGGCCACGAGCAGCGCGGAGGCGGAACCGCGCGGGGTGAAGCCGATGAGCACGGGCCTGAGCGGCACCGACGCCACGTCCGCCACCGGGGCCGCCACGCCCGCCGGGAAGTCGCCCGGGGACAGCCGCACCGCTTCACGGGTGGAGGGAAAGAAGCGCGCCTGCAGGCGGTCGAGGTAACCCGCCCGCGAGGCGAACACGTACCCCGCGCCCAGGACGCAGAGCGCGAGGAAGAGAAAGAGGCCGGGTCCGCGGTGCAGCTTCATCCGTGTGCGCCGGCCCCTTTCATGGGGGGAGACCTACTTGATCTCCACCTTCTTGCCGATGGTCTTTTCCGGACCGGCGCCCACGTCCGACACCGGCGCGGGGCTGTCCAGCAGGCCCATCTCCATCTTGAACTGCTTCACCAGCTCGTCGCCCTGGATCTTCTCCGCCTCTTCCTCGATGGCCGCGGCCTGGTGGTCCACCGACTCCAGCGCCATCTGCATGCGCGCCTCGTTGATGGCCGTCTTCTCCTGGACCTTGCGGAGCATCTCGTCGTGCGTGGAGTCCACGCCCGCGACGGTGAAGGACTCCATCGTGTCGGCGACCTTCGCCTGCCACTTGGCGCGCCGCGCGTCCCGGACGGCGTTCATCGCCTCCTGCGTCTTGCGGTCCTTCTCACGCATGAACGCCTTCTTGACGTTCAGGGCCTTCTCATAGGCCTGCTTCGCGATGTCCAGCTGCTGCTGGTTGCGCGCGAGGGCTTCCTTCTCCCCCTGGAGCTTGGTCGCGTAGGTGCCGGCCAGGTCGTCCCGGCCCGCCTGGATGGCGGCCTTGACCTTGGCGGTCAGCTCCCGCACGTCCTGCTGGTACTTCATGTTCTCCTTCTCGAGCAGCGTCACATTCGCCCGGACCATGGCGATGGACTCGTTCATCTTGGGGACCTGATCGTTCAGGTCACGGATGTTCTGCTCGAGAATCAGCTCCGGATCCTCGATGGAGGAGACGAAGAAGCCCGCGAAGCTCCGCATCGCTCTCTTGAATCGCTGCCACATGTCGGCTCTCACCTCCGCCTGTGCGTAATCCCAGTCACCTTACACGAACTCCGACGCCCACAAGCATCCGGCCGCAAGGCGCGTGTCACCGTGACTACGCCCGCCCGGAACGGATGATTGCCCCGGAACAGCCACCGCCCAGCTACCGCCTGGCCACCGCCCGCCAGCCCGGCCGGGTCCAGGGCCACCGGACAGCCCCCTCCCGCCACTCCCCGTCCCCTTAGGGGGCCACCCGGGGTCGCGAAAGACGCTGTGGCCATGAACTTGCCGGGTGGGGAGGAAGCGGGGAAAACAACCGTGTCGCATGGAACCGACCCCTCCCGTTGCCTTTGAAGACGAGCTCGCGCGGGTGGTGGCCGCCCAGCGCCGGCGCGTCGTGGGCGCGGGGGCGGCGGTGCGGCTGGTGGGAACGGTCGTGTTCTTCGCCGTCAGCCTGGGGCTGTGGCTGACGGGCGCCCGGGACTGGGCCCACTACCCGCCCCTGCTGCTCTGCTACGGCGGCGTGGTGGCGCTGCTGTTCGCGCTGCGCTCCAAGCCGGTCACGAAGCAGCTGGGGGTCGTCCAGTCGCTGGTGGACGTGGGGCTGGTGTTCGGTCTCCAGCAGCTGGCCCTGCCGGTGTCGCCCTTCCCCGAGGGCGTGGCGGGCTTCAGCCTGGGGCTGTTCGCGCTGGTGGTGGCGCTGTCCGGCCTGGAGCTGATGCCCTGGCTCGTCTACGGCACTGCGGGGCTGGCGTCGCTCTCCCAGGCCGTCCTCATGCACCAGGCGGGCGTGGGCCCGGGCGCCATGGCCGTGGCGGCGGTGACGCTGGTGCTGGTGGCGGCGGTGAGCCACTACGGCACCGGGCGGCTGCGGCACCTGGCCATGGACCTGTCGCACGCGGAGGTGTCCCGGCAGCTGGAGGCCCGCCGCACCCACGACGTGGAGGACGCCCACCGCACCATCGAGCGGATGCTGGCGGAGGCCCACGCGCGCAACGCCCAGCTGGAGGCGCTCCAGGCCCACCAGGAGCAGCTGATGCAGTTCCTGGTGCACGACCTGCGCTCGCCGCTGTCCGCCGTGACGCTGTCGCTGTCGTGGATGGAGCAGGAGCTGCCCATCGGCACGCCGATGGTGGAGTCCGTGCGCACGGGCCTGGCCGTCACCGCGCGCCTGGACCGGATGATCTCCGACCTGTTGGACGTGCCCCGGCTGGAGCAGGGCCGGCTGTCCCCGCGCAAGCAGCCCTTCCCGGTGGCGCCCCTCTTCGACGAGGTGCGCCGCTCGCTGGATGGCGCGGCCCGGCTGCGCAAGATCAGGCTGGAGCTGGCGTGCCCGCCGGGCTTCCAGCTGGTGGGCGACGCGGGCCTGCTCATCCGCGTGGTGGAGAACCTGGCCACCAACGCGCTCCGCTACGCCCCGTCCGGCGGGCGGGTGCGCCTGGAGGCCGGTGAGGCGGAGGGCTTCCAGTGGCTGGCGGTGCGCAACGACGGCATCGCCATTCCGCCGGAGGCGCGCGAGTCCCTCTTCGACAAGTACGTGCAGGGCAGCAGGGAGAAGGAGGGCCGCCGGGGCTACGGCCTGGGGCTGTACTTCTCCCGGCTGGCGGCGGAGGCCCACGGCGGGCGGCTGGCGGTGGAGGACGCGGAGGGCTGGTCCACGTCCTTCGTCCTGCGCCTGCCCCGCGCGAAGCCGGCCTCGCAGCCGTCCGTGGATCCGACGGCCGCCCAGCCGCGCCGCTAGGACGCCTTCAGCTTCGCCCGGGCGAAGAGCTTCGTCGCCTGCGTGCGGGCGTTGGCCAGCACCGCGTTCGCGTCCAGCGTGGTCAGCTCTCCCTCGCGCAGCACCAGCTTGCCGTCGATGAGGACGTGCGACACGTCCGTGGAGCGCGCCGAGTACACCAGCGGCCCCGTGACGTCCTCCGGCAGCGGGCAGAAGTGGAAGCCGCGCGTGTCCACCACGGTGAGGTCCGCGCGCTTGCCGGCCTCCACGGAGCCCACCTCGTCCTCCAGGCCCAGGGCGCGCGCGCCGTGCAGCGTGGCCATCTCCAGGACGTGCATGGGCGTCATCGCCACCGGGCCCACGCGCGGGTTGTGCAGCACGGACGCGAGCCGCATCTCGTGGAACAAATCCAGCGTGTTGTTGCACGGGGCGCCGTCCGCCCCCAGCGCCACGGGGATGCCGTCCTTCAAGAGCTCCGGCACGCGCGCGTAGCCGGACGCGAGCTTCAGGTTGGAGCCCGGGCAGTGGCACACCACGGTGCCGGACTCGCGCAAGAGGCGCTGCTCCTCGCCCTCCACCCACACGCAGTGGGCCAGGGTGACCTGGGGGCCCGTGAGCCCCAGCCCGTGGAAGAAGGCGATGTTGTCCTGGCCCGTCACCTGGCGGACCACGTCCGTCTCCGTGCGGTTCTCGCTGGCGTGCGAGTGGATGCGCACGCCCTTCTCCCGCGACAGCCGGCCCACCTCCCGCAGCAGCTCCGGCGAGCAGGACAGGGCGAAGCGCGGCGCGAACGCGTAGCGCAGGCGGTTGTCGTGGGTGCCGTGCCAGCGCTCCATCAGCGCCAGGCTCTCCGACAGGGAGTCCGCCGTCGTCTCGCGCAGGCCGGCGGGCACCTCCGCGCCGGAGTCCATCATCGCCTTGCCACCGACGAGCCGGAAGCCGCTGTCGCGCGCGGACTCGAAGACGGCGTCGTAGTGGTGCACGGTGCCCATGTCGAGCGCCGCCGTGGAGCCGGAGCGGATGAGCTCCGCGAAGGTGAGGTCCGCGCTGGCGCGCAGGGACGCCGCGTCGTGCGCCGCCTCCATGGGCCAGATGCGCTCCTTCAGCCAGTCCAGGAGCTCCCGCTTGTCCGCGTGGCCGCGGAACAGCGTCTGGCAGGCGTGCAGGTGGCCGTGGATGAGGCCGGGCATCACCACCTGCCCGGTGAGGTCCAGGACGCGGCGGGCGCCCTTCACCTTCAGGCCCCGGCCCACCTTGGCGATGCGCCCGTCCTGCACGAGCACGTCCGCGCGAGGCAGCACCTCGCGGTCCCGGTTCATGGTGACGACGGTGGCGCCAGTGAGAAGCAAGTCCACGTGGGAGATGTCCTAGAGGAAGGAACGGGTGAAGGCGTGCGGCAGCAGCTCGCTGAGCGGGTAGCGCGCCTCCTGCCCGCTGAGGGTGCGGCTTCGCACCGGAAGGTCAGGCCCGGCGAACTCCGCCATCACCTGGCGGCACATGCCGCACGGGGGGCAGGGCTCCGGAGTGTCCACGACGACGGCCACGGCCACCGGCTTCTCGCGGCCCTGGGCCACGCCCGCGGCGAACGCGTTGCGCTCCGCGCAGACGGTGAGGCCATAGGTGGCGTTCTCCACGTTGCAGCCGGCCACGATGGAGCCGTCCGCGTAGAGCACGGCGGCCCCCACGGGGAACCTGGAGTACGGCACGTGCGCGCGCTGACGCACCCGCAGGGCCTCCTCGAACAGCCGCTCCCAGGGAATCTCGTCCGCCATGCCGCCCTCCTTCGCGAGGGCGCCGTCCACCGGCGCCCGCGTCCATCCGGGGATGCCCTAGCGGGCGCCCCGGGGTTCATCCTTGCCCTGGTCGTCCAGGTGCCGGGCGATGGCCAGCTCCAGCTCCACCGGCAGCTCCAGGAAGCGCACGCGCACCACCGGGCCCGACATGCCGGCCTTGGGGGGCAGCACCTCGCCGCGCACCTGCACCTCTTCCAGGGACGGGGGCAGCGCGAAGCGCACCTCCACGGTCTGGCCCGGGTCCAGCGCCTCACCCACCCATCCCACGCCGCCCAGGGACAGGTCCCCGGCGCGGTCCAGGAAGGCTTCCGTCCCCTCCCGGCGGACCTTCAGACGCATGGGGACGCGGGGCGAGTCGCGCCGGTCCTCTCCCGTCCTGGTGTCCTGGTTCTCGTTCTGCTCGGACATCGCCGTCGTCTCCCTGCCGCTGCTGCTCTCGTATCCCACCCGGGTCGCGTTCCACCACCGCCCCGGGTCCAGGCCGGCGCATCATACGCGGGCCCGTCCGCTCCGTTGCTCCTGAAAATGCATCCCCCCGGGGCGATCAGGCTCCCGTGGAGCAGAACTGCTCGTAATCGATGAGCTCCACCTTCGCTCCCGGCGCGCACACCGGGCACTCCGGGTCCCGGCGCAGCTTGAGCTCCTGGAAGCGCGTGCCCAGCGCGTCAAAGGTGATGAGCCGCCCCACGAGCGACTCCCCCACCCCGAGCAGGAGCTTCAAGGCCTCCGTCGCCTGGAGCATCCCGATGAGCCCCGGCAGCACGCCCAGCACGCCCGCCTCCGCGCACGACGGCGCCAGCTCCGGCGGGGGCGGCGCGGGGTAGAGGCAGCGGTAGCAGGGCCCCTGGCCGGGCAGGAAGGTGGTCACCTGCCCCTCGAAGCGGAACACGGAGCCGTGGATGTTGGGCTTGCCCATCAGCACGCACGCGTCGTTGAGCAGGTAGCGCGTGGGGAAGTTGTCCCCGCCGTCCAGCACCAGGTCGAAGTCCGCGAGGATGCGCTCCACGTTGGCGGTGGTGAGCCGCTCCTGGAACGGCACCACCTTCACGTCCGGGTTGAGCGCCTCCAGGGCGGCCTTCGCGCTCTGGACCTTGGGCTGGCCCCGGCGCTCCAGGGTGTGCAGCACCTGCCGCTGGAGGTTGCTCAGGTCCACCACGTCCGCGTCCACCACGCCCAGCGTGCCCACGCCCGCCGCCGCCAGGTACAGCGCCGCCGGAGAGCCCAGGCCGCCCGCGCCCAGCAGCAGCACCTTCGACTCGAGGAGCTTCGCCTGCCCCTCCTCCCCCACCTCCGGGAGGATGAGGTGGCGGCGGTAGCGCTCCTTCTGCTCGGCGGAGAGGACGACGGGCTTCTCCACCGGGAGGGCCGCGTCGCTCCAGCGGTTGTAGCCACCCGCGAGCGAGGACACGCGCGTGTAGCCCATCTCCCGCAGCGTGCGGGCCGCGAGCGCGCTCCGGGTGCCGCCCGCGCAGTAGAGGACCAGCTCCTCGTCGCGGTCCGCCTTCTCCTCGATGCGCAGCTCCAGGTACCCGCGCGGGATGTGCACCGCGCCCGGGAGCCGGCCGCCCGCGTATTCGTCGGCCTCGCGCACGTCCACGAGCTTCACCTTCGAGCCGGAGCCCAGGAGCTTGTGCACGTGCTCATGGGAGACCTCGCGGATCTCCTTCTTCACTTCCGACAGCAGGTCGCGGAACGTGGGGGCCATGGGGCTTTGCGTAACTACTCCAGCCGCTCCAGCACCAGCGGGCGGGCCGCGGGCGCCTGGTCGCCGAACCGGTAGGCCGCGAGCAGCCGCGCCTTCACGTCCTCCACCGGACCGGCGTCGTTGTAGTGCACCTGCACCACGGGCTCGCCCTGCTTCACCGCGTCGCCCACCTTCTTGAGCAGCGTGAAGCCCACGGCCGGGTCGATGCGGCTGTCCACCCGCTGCCGGCCCGCGCCCAGCGCCACCGCCGCCAGACCCACGCCCTCCGTGTGGATGCCGGTGACGAAGCCGTCGCGCGGCGCCACCACGTCCGTCGTGGCCTTCGCCGTGGGCAGGAGCGAGTAGTCGTCGATGGAGCGCGGGTCTCCGCCCTGCACCTGGACGATCTCCTTGAGCTTCTTGATGGCGCTGCCGTCCTCCACGGAGCGGCGCAGCATCCCGCGCGCCTCCTCCACCGTGGCGGCCTTCTTGCCCAGCACCAGCATCTCCGCCGTCAGGGCGTAGGTGATTTCAGTGTAGTCGTCGGGCGCTTCGCCGCGGAGCATGTCCACGGCCTCGCGGACCTCCAGGGCGTTGCCCACCTGGCGGCCCAGGGGCTGATCCATGTCCGTGAGCAGGGCCACGACCTTGCGGTTCATCTCCGCGCCCAGGCCAATCATGGTGCGGGCCAGCACGCGCGCGTCGTCCGCCGTCTTCATGAAGGCGCCGCTGCCCACCTTCACGTCGAGCACCAGCGCGTCGATGCCCTCCGCCAGCTTCTTGCTCATGATGGACGACGCGATGAGCGGGATGCAGTCCACCGTCGCCGTCACGTCGCGCAGCGCGTAGAGCTTCTTGTCCGCGGGGGCCACCTGGGCCGTCTGGCCGATGAGGCAGCACCCCACCTCGCGCACCAGCCGGCGGTAGTCCGCGGTGGACAGGTTCACGTTGAAGCCGGGGATGGACTCCAGCTTGTCCAGGGTGCCGCCGGTGTGGCCCAGGCCGCGACCGGAAATCATGGGCACGGGCACGCCGCAGGCCGCAGCCAGGGGCGCCAGGCTCAGGGACACCTTGTCGCCCACGCCGCCGGTGGAGTGCTTGTCCACCTTGATGGCCGGCGTGTCGGAGAGGTCCAGCACCTCACCGGAGTGGAGCATGGCGCGGGCCCACGCCCCCAGCTCCTGGGAGTCCAGCCCCTTGAAGAAGATGGCCATGCACATGGCGGCCATCTGGTAGTCGGCCACGGTGCCGGCGGTGTACGCCTGGATGAACGCCTGGATGTCGGACGGGTCCAGCTTTCCGCCGTCGCGCTTGGCCTTGATGAGCTCGTAGGGTTGCACGGGGCAAGGCCATAGCAGAAGGAAAGCCCTGGCCGCATCTGGTAGATAGCGGGGCCCATGATGCTCCGCCGACTCCACGTGCTCGCCCTGGCCGCGCTCCTGTGCGCCTGCTCCAAGAAGTCCGAGGACGCCCCCAAGGCCCCCTCCCAGACTTCCACCGCCACGAAGCCCCCCGAGGGAAAACCCGTGGTCGTGGGGCTCGTCATCGACGTGGGCGGCCGGGGAGATCACTCGTTCAACGACGCGTCCCTGCGCGGCCTGGAGCTGTGGGCCGCCGGCAAGAAGTACGAGGGCGGCAAGTACGTGGACGCCCCCGCTGGCGAAGTGCGTCAGTCCATCTCCTCCGACCTCGCGGCGCTCGCACCGGAAGTGAAGCCGCTGCCCATCCAGCCGCTGGTGCTCCAGAGCAAGGCGCAGGAGGACTACGCCCCCAATCTCCAGCTGCTCGTGGAACAGGGCGCGAAGCTGACCATCGGCAACGGGTACCTGCTGGCCAACGCGGTGCGTGACGTGGCCACGGAGAACCCCGACGCGAAGTTCCTGCTCATCGACAGCCAGCTGCTGGATCCGCAGGGCAAGCCCAAGTCGCTGCCCAACGTGCGCACGGTGCTCTTCAAGGAGCAGGAGGGCAGCTTCCTGGTGGGCGCGCTGGCGGGGCTCGTGACGAAGACGAACAAGGTGGGCTTCGTGGGCGGCATTGAAGTCCCCCTCATCAAGCGCTTCGACGTGGGCTACCGCGCGGGCGTGCGCACCACGAACGCGAAGGCGGCGGACGCGCTGATGGCCGTGTACACGGGCAGCTTCAACAGCGTGTCCGCGGGCAAGGAGGTGGCGCAGGACCTCATCGCCAAGGGCGCGGACGTCATCTTCCACGCGGCGGGCACGGACGGCCTGGGCGTCATCCAGGCGGTGAAGGAGGCGCGGGCGGCGGGCAAGACGGTGTTCGCCATCGGCGTGGATTCGGATCAGTCGCACCTGGCGCCGGACGCCATCCTCACGTCCATGGTGAAGCACAGCGACCTGGCCGTGTACCAGGCGGCGAAGGACCTGGTGGACGGCAAGCTGACGGCGGGTGAGCAGGTGCTGGGCCTGAAGGAGAACGGCGTGGGCATGGCGGACGTGCGCGTGGAGTTCCCGGGCAAGGCGGAGGCGCTCCAGAAGGTGGAGGAGCTGCGGCAGCAGATCCTCGCCGGGAAGATTTCCGTGCCGGGCACGCAGGCGGAGCTGTCCTCCTTCCTGGTCGCGCAGCCCTGATCTCCCTCCAGCACATCGCGAAGCGCTTCGGGTCGTGCGTGTCCCTGGAGGACGCGTCGCTGGACATCGTCCCGGGGGAGCTGCTCGCCGTGGTGGGCGAGAACGGCGCGGGCAAGTCCAGCCTGATGAACGTGCTCTACGGGCTGTACCACCCGGACGCGGGCACGTTCCTGATGGACGGCAAGCCGGTGCGCTTCAAGAGCCCGCGCGACGCCATCGCGAAGGGCATTGGCATGGTGCACCAGCACTTCATGCTCGTGCCCACGCTGACGGTGGCGGAGAACGTGGTGCTGGGCCGCGAGCCCACGAAGCGCGGCCTCTTGGACCTGGACCGCGCCTGTGACGAGGTGGCGGCCACCGCGAAGCGCTTCGGCTTCCAGTTGGACCCGCGGGCCCGCGTGGACACGCTCACGGTGGGCTCGCAGCAGAAGGTCGAAATCGTCAAGGCGCTGCACCGGGGCGCGCAGGTGCTCATCCTGGACGAGCCCACCGCCGTGCTCACGCCGCAGGAGTCCGACGAGCTGTCGCAGGTGATGCGCGGGCTGGTGGCGCAGGGCCGCACGGTGGTGCTGATCAGCCACAAGCTGAAGGAGGTGCTGGGCGTGGCGGACCGCGTGGCGGTGATGCGCCGGGGCCGCACCGTGGCGGAGGTGCGCGCCAGCGAAACCACCGTCTCCGCGCTGGCCGCGCTGATGGTGGGGGAAGGATCCAAGGGCGCCGCGATGACCGGCGTGCCCGCGACGGCCGTCGAAACCACCGGCCTGTCGGGAACAGGCACCACTGGCGCGACGGAGGCCCTGCCCCCCGCGCCCGTTGAAGCTGGCGCGCCCGCGACTTCGACGGGCCCGGTCGTGCTCGAAGCGAAGGACCTGCGGGCCACGGGTGACAACGGCCGTCCGGCGCTCCAGGGCGTGAGCCTCACCGTGCGCGCGGGCGAAATCGTCGGCATCGCCGGGGTGGACGGCAACGGACAGCGCGAGCTGGCCGAAGTCCTCACGGGCCTGCGCGAGTTGGACGCCGGTGAGGGCACGCTGCTCGGCGGTCCGCTGGAGGGGCTGACCCCGGCGCTGGCGAAGGCGCGCGGCGTGGGCCACGTCCCCGAGGACCGCCTGGCCCGCGCGGTGGTGAAGGCCATGACGGTGGAGGAGAACGTGGCCTTGGGCCGCCACCGTCAGCCGCCGTTCGCGCGCGGGCCGTGGGTGGACTTCAAGGGCCGCCGCGAGCGAACGAACCAGCTGCTGACCGGCTACGACGTGCGCCCGAACGACCCGGTGGTGGCGCTCCAGGCGCTGTCCGGCGGCAACCAGCAGAAGGTCGTGGTGGCGCGCGAGCTAGACGCGGATCCGAAGCTGCTCGTCGTCGTGCAGCCCACGCGCGGGCTGGACATTGGCGCGGTGGCGCAGGTGCATGAACGCCTTCGTGACGCGAAGGCGCGGGGTGCGGGAGTGGTGATGGTGTCGCTGGACCTGGAGGAGGTGCTGGCCCTGTCCGACCGCGTCTACGTCCTCTACGAGGGCCGCGTGACGGGGCACTTCCCGCGCAAGGACCTGGACGAGCGCGAGCTGGGCCGCCGCATGCTGGGCGCGGAGGGAAGCCATGGGTGAGCGGGCGCGGCAGGTGCTGCCGTCGGTGCTCTCCGTGCTGCTGGCGCTCGCGGTGTGCTGGCTGCTCATCGCCATCACGCGCGACGCGGACACCGCCACGCGCGCCTATGTCCAGATGCTCTGGGGCGGCGTGGGCAACTGGCCCGCGTTCCTGGACGGAGGCAGCGCCACCAGCGTGACGCGTCCCCTGGGCGAGGCCGCGATGAAGGCCGCGCTGCTCACCCTCACCGGCCTGTCCGTGGCGGTGGCCTTCAAGGTGGGCCTGTTCAACATCGGCGCGCAGGGACAGATGATCTGGGGCGCGCTGGCGGCGGCGCTCGTGGGCGCGCACGTGTCGCTGCCCAGCATGCTGCACGTCCCGCTGGCCCTCATCGCCGCGGCGGTGGCGGGCGCGGCGTGGGCGAGCATCGCGGGCGTGCTGAAGCTCAAGCGCGGCGTGCACGAGGTCATCTCCACCATCATGCTCAACTGGGTGGCGGTGAGCCTGGTGGACAACTGGCTCGTCATCGGTCCGCTGCGAGCCGTGGCGGAGGGCGCGTCGTCCATCACCGGCACCGCCGAAATCCTCCCCTCCGCGCAGCTGCCCCGGCTCTTGGGTGACAGCTCGCGCCTCAACCTGGGCTTCCCGCTGGCGCTCGCCGCGGCGCTGGGCGTCTGGGTGTGGCTGACCCGCACGCGCTCCGGCTACGAGACGCGCGCCGTGGGCCTCACCCCGGAAGCGGCCCGGGCCGCGGGCATCCCCACGCTGTGGCGCGCGGGCGGGGCCATGGCGCTCGCGGGCGCGCTGGCGGGCCTGGCCGGCGCGGTGCTGGTCCTGGGCACGGAGGGCCGCTACCCGGGCTCGCTGGGCGCCCCGTACGGCTTCGACGGCATCGCCATCGCGCTCATCGGCAACAACCACCCGCTGGGCGCGGCGCTGTCCGCGATCGTCTTCGGCATCCTGCGCGCGGGCGGCACGCGCATGCAGCTGCTGGGCGTGCACAAGAGCTTCCCGGAGCTCATCCAGGGCTTCGCGCTGCTCTTCGTCGCGGGCCGCATGGTGTGGCTGGCCCTGCTGGCGCGGCGCCAGAAGCGGGCCCAAGCCCCGGCCCAGGGTCCGGCCCAGGCCGGAGCGGAGGTGCCCCGTGTTTGAGGTGCTCCACTCGCTCCTCTTCTCCACCCTGGACGCGGCCCCCGCCCTGGTGTTCGCCGCGCTGGGCGCCATGCTCTCCGAGCGCGCGGGCGTGGTGAGCGTGGGCGTGGAGGGCATGATGCGCACCGGCGCCTTCTGCGCGGCCGTGGCGGCGCTCGTGATGCCCACGCCGCTCGCGGTGGGGGTGGGCATGGCCGCGGGCGCCGGCATCGCCTCGGTGCATGGCTTCCTCAGCATCCGCTGGCGGTCGGATCAGGTCGTCTCCGGCATGGCCCTCAACCTGGTGGCCATGGCCGGCGGCACCTACCTGCTGGAGTCGTTCTTCGGCCCCAACGGCACGCCCTCCATCACCCAGCTGCCGCGCTGGAACGTCCCGGGCCTGTCCCAGGTCCCGCTGCTGGGCGCGCTGTCCGGCCACGCGGCGCCCACGTACCTGGCGCTCACCCTGCCCTTCGTCTTCCACCTGCTCCTGTCGCGCACGCCGCTGGGCCTGCGCCTGCGCGCCGTGGGCGACAAGCCGCACGCGGTGGCCACGCTGGGCCTGTCCGTGCCCGCCCTGCGCTGGGGCGCGGTGCTGGGCGGCGGGATGATGGCGGGCCTGGGGGGCGCGGTGCTGTCCACCACCGTCCTGGACCGCTTCGAACAGCACACCCCCTCCGGCCTGGGCTTCATGGCCCTGGCCGCAATGGTCTTCGGCCGCTGGACGCCCCTGGGCGCCTTCGCCGCCGCGCTCTTCTTCGCCGCCGGCAACGCGCTGAGGATCGGCCTGGCCTCCAGCGCTCCCTGGCTCCTCGAGCTGGTTCCCCAGGGCTTCCTGCTCGCCCTGCCCTACCTGTTGACCCTCCTCGTCCTGGCGCTCCAGGGCCAGCGGGGCCACGCCCCCGCCGCGCTCGGCGTTCCGTTCGAGCAGGAATCCCGCTGACCATTTTGAGAGGGAAAGGGTAATCCAGGACCCGGGTCGCAAATCACTTTTGGTCAGGTTCGACCTGCCAAAGCTGAAGCGCTCACCTGCCCTGATGCGTCTGGTCATTGTCCGGCGATCCGCCAACCCCCTGACCTTATTGGATCACGCTTTTCGGACTTTCCAGTGTGGGCTGATCTGCCGTTGGGTGGACGTCCGGCATGCCGCTGGCATGGGAGTGTGACCATGTCGGATTGCGTAGCGGGTACCGAGCAGGCGCAGCATCCAGGCCTGAGCGGTTCCGGGACGCGGTCCCCCGGGTTCGGGACAGCGCCTGCGGGCGTTGGCCGATCCGGTTTCCAGGCTGGGGTGGCATGAACATGCAGACGACGGGAACAGGCTCGACGTCACCCCAGCGCCCGCGGGTCATCGCGGTGGACGTGGAGTCCGGCGGCATCGAGCGGGTGCGCTCCATCCTGACGCCGGCCGGCTACGACGTGCTGCCCGCGAGCGGGACGACCGCCGCGCTGGAGGCGGTGTCGCGCCACTCCGCGGACCTGGTGCTGCTGGACGTGGAGCGGGCCCGCACGGTGGGCCTGGCCGCGTACCGGCGCCTTCGCGAGGAGCTCTCCCCGCCGCAGTTCCCCATCCTCATGCTCACGCCTTCCGCGGACCGCCAGACGCGCCGCGAGGTGTTGGAGGCAGGTGTGGACGACTTGCTGACGACTGAACCGCTGGATCCGCTGGAGCTGAAGGTGCGCGTCCACACCCTGCTGGAGCTCAAGGCGCACCGCGAGCAGGGCGGCCTCCAGGAAGTGCTCCAGGACCCGCGCACGCGCTGGGTGCGCATGGAGCGCCTGGCCCGCGTGGGCACCCTCGCCGCGGACCTGGCCACGCAGATGGACCAGCTGGGCGTGGGCCTGCAGCGGGCGCTGGAGCACGTGCGCGCCCGCGCCGCCCAGGGGCTGCCCCCGGACTCGGAGGAGCTGCTCAAGCTGGGCGTGGCGGGCGAGCAGATGCGCCTGCACGGCCAGCACCTGCTGTCCCTGGGCCCCACGGGCCCCAAGGACATCCAGCGCTTCGACCTGCGGGAGGTGGTGCCGGAGGTGGTGTCGCGCCTGCGCGCCGCCGGGCGCCTGGGCCGCGCGGACGTGCGCGCGGTGCTGCCGGAGGACCCCATCGCCGTCGTGTTCAACCGCCGTCAGGTGGAGCAGGTGGTGACGGAGCTGGTCTGCAACGCGGTGGACGCCGTGGAGGACGTGAAGGACCGGCCGCGCGTGGTGCAGGTGGGCGTGGAGATGCCGGACATGTTCGGTGAGTTCGGCCCCCAGCTCTTCGTGAAGGACACCGGCATCGGCATCTTCGAGGACGAGCTGCAGGCCATCTTCTCGCCGTACTACACGACCAAGGCCCCGGAGAAGAGCGTGGGCCTGGGCCTCACGGTGGCGCGCACCCTGGTGGAGAGCATGGGCGGCAAGCTGACCGTGAAGAGCCGCGTCAACCTGGGCAGCACCTTCACGGTGGAGCTGCCCGAGCAGACGTCGTCCTGGTAGCCGCTTTCGAAGCCACCACACGGGCGGGGAAGCACGTCCCCGCCCGCGTGACGCCGGCTAGAAGCGGTAGGCCACGCCCGCCAGCGCTTCCATCGTGAAGTAGCTGTCGTCGAAGCGCGGGACGATGGAGGGCCCCAGCCGCAGGTTGAAGTTCACGTTGAGGTTGTTGTTCACGTAGTACTCCAGGCCGCCTCCGAAGAGGATGGGGATGACCGGCCCGATGCCCTCGCCGAAGTAGACGTTGAACGGCACGTCGAGGCCGGCGTTGATCATCAGCGCGCTGCCCACGGGGATGCCCACCACGAACGCCACCGGCAGCGCCATGCCGAACATCGTGTTTCCCCGGGGGAAGTAGACGAACGGCCCCGGCTGGAAGGTGACGCCGAAGGACACCTTGTCCGTCCGGGCGATCATCACCCGCAGCCAGCCCTGGAGCTTGAGGCCCGCGTCGGACGCGTCCACCAGGCCCTCACGGCCCCAGTTGAAGCTGAACTTGCCGCCGATATCCACGGTGTCCGAGCCGCCGTGGAGCAGGCCCAGCGACAGGCCCGGGAAGCCGATCTGCGCACTGAACACGTTGCGGCCCGAGCCGACGGTCTCCGCCGCCAGCAGGGACCAGCCCTGACCGCGAGCCATCGCGGTGCCGGGGACGGCCAGGAGCACGGCCAGGAGGAAACCAGGAATCAAGCGCTTCACGAGGTTCCTTTCAGCGAAGGGCCGCGGCACGGGAGCCACGACCCGTTGGGTTGAGTTGAAGGGTGATTCAGGACTCAGGCCGGCTGGCCGCGTTCGCGAGCCAGGGCCAGGAAGGCGTCGATGAGGGCGGCCAGCTTCGCCTCCGCGCGCTGACGGGCCTGGGGGAGCGGCTCGCCGGGGGCGGGCGTCTCCTTGTGCTCGAAGTAGTATTTGATCTTCGGCTCGGTGCCGGAGGGGCGCAGGGTGACGCGGCCGCCGCCCTCCAGCGCGAAGGCGACGACGTTGGACGGAGGCAGGCCCCCCTCCCCCTTCTCGTAGTCGCGCACGGCGCTCACCGGGGTGCCGCCGATGTTCGCGGGCGGCGACGCGCGGAAGGCCTGCATGATGGCGCGGATGGTCTGCGCGCCGGCCGCGCCCGGGAGCGTCACGTTGCGCTGGGCGCCCACGTGCAGGCCGAAGCGGCGCTGGATCTCCTCCAGGTAGCCCAGCACCGTCACGCCGCGCGCCTCGCACCACGCGGCCATGTCCGCGACCACCAGGGCCGCGCCCACGCCGTCCTTGTCGCGCGTGGCGGTGCCCACGGTGTAGCCGAGCGCCTCCTCGTAGCCGAAGACGAACTGCGTGCCCTCCTTCGCCGTGCGCTCCAGGGCGCGGTTGGCGATCCACTTGAAGCCGGTGAGGACCTCGTCGTACGCGGCGTCCAGCCCGCGCGCGATTTCGCCCAGCTGCGTGGAGGACACGATGGTGGTGACGACGTGCGGGCGCGCGCGCTTCGTCCCCTGCGTGAGGACGTAGTGGCCCAGGAGCACGCCGACTTCATTGCCGGTGAGCAGGCGCAGCTTCCCGGAGGCATCCCGCGCCATCACCGCGAGCCGGTCCGCGTCCGGGTCGTTGGCCAGCACCAGGTCCGCCTTCACGCGCTCCGCCGTGGCGAGCGACAGGTCCATGGCGCCCGGCTCTTCGGGGTTGGGGAAGCGCACGGTGGGGAAGCGGCCGTCGGGCTGCTGCTGCTCGGCCACCGGCGTCACGCGCGGGAAGCCCGCCTCCTTGAGCGCGAGCGCCGCCCACGCGCCGCCCACGCCGTGCATGGCGGTGTAGACGATGGACAGCGTGTCACTGCCCTTGCGGTACAGGCGCAGGTCCAGGATGGCGCGCAGGTACGCGTGGCCCACGTCCTCCGGCAGGTCGCGCCACAGCCCCTTCGCGCGGCCTTGCGCGGGCGTGAGCAGCGGCACTTCGTTGGCGGGCTCCACCTTCGCGATGGCGTCCGCGATGCCCACGTCCTGCGGCGGGACGATTTGAGCGCCGTTGCCCCAGTAGACCTTGTAGCCGTTGTACTCGGGGGGGTTGTGGCTGGCGGTCACCATCACCGCGGCGGCGGCGTTGAGGTGCAGCACGGCGAACGCGGTGACGGGCGTGGGCACCGGCTCCGGGAAGACGTGCGCGGGGATGCCCTCCGCGGCGAACACGGCGGCGGTGTCCTCCGCCAGCTCGCGGCTCAGCCGGCGGGCGTCACGGCCCACCACCACGCCGCGCGTGGTGACGTCCGGCACGGTGGCCTTGAGGTAGCGCGCCAGGCCCGCGGTGGTGCGGCGCACGACGGCGCGGTTCATCCGGTTGGGGCCGGCGCCCAGCACGCCGCGCAGGCCGGCGGTGCCGAACTCCAGGTCCTGCGCGAAGCGGTCCGCCAGGTCCGCCCAGTCCTGCTTCGCGAGCACATTGGCCAGCTCCGCCTGGGTCTCCGGGTCCGGATCCGCCTTGCGCCAGGCCTCCGCCCGCTCCCTGAGTCCGGTCGTGTCCATCGCGCGTTGCCTCGTCGTTGAAGAAGGGGGTTTTCAGCTCTTGTAGTCGGTGAGGTGCTTGCGGCGCACCGGCCCCTTGGGGCCGTCCTTGTTGTTCTGGCACGCGACGCAGAACTCCGCGTAGGGCATGGCCTTGAGGCGGCCCATGGGAATCTCGTCGCCGCACTCCTCGCACTCGCCGAAGGAGTCCGGGTCCTCGCGCAGCTTGCCCAGGGCCTTCACCACGCGCGCCAGCGTGCCGTCGGTGTTGCGGTTCCGGCTGGAGGCGATGGCCTGCATCATCTCGTTGAGGGGCTGCTCGTCCTCGTCGCCGCCCACGCGCGCCTCGTCGGTGCGGTTGGGCTCGATGCGCATGGGCGTCTTCCCGGTCAGCTCCGCGTGGAGCGCGAGCAACTGCTGCAGGAAGTCCTCTCGCTGCTTCGGGGTCACGGTGCGCGTCTCCGTAAAAAGGTCAGTACTGCGCGGTGGAGATCTGCCCGGTGACGATGGCCACGGACGCGGAAGCCCCCAGGCGGTTGGCGCCCGCGCGGATGAGCTTCACGGCGTCCTCGGCGGAGCGCACGCCGCCGGAGGCCTTCACGCCCACCTCGTCGCCCACCACCGCGCGCATCAATTCGATGTCCTTCACCGTGGCGCCGCCGGGCCCGAAGCCGGTGGACGTCTTCACGAACGCGGCGCCCGCGGCCTTGGACAGCGCGCACGCGACGACCTTCTCCTCGTCCGTGAGGTGGCCCGTCTCCAGGATGACCTTCACGGGGAGGGGGTGGCTGGCCTCCACCACCGCGGCGATGTCCTGGTGCACGCGCTGGTAGTCGTGCGCCTTGAGCGCGCCCAGGTTGAGCACCATGTCGATTTCACGCGCGCCCGCGCGGATGGCCTCGCGCGCCTCGAAGGCCTTCGCGGACGACAGCGCGGCCCCCAGGGGGAAGCCCACCACGGCGATGGGCACGGAGTTCGAACCGGCCAGCACGCGCGCGGCGGTGGCCACGTGGCAGCTGTTCACGCACACGGTGGCGAAGCCGTACTGACGGGCCTCCTCGGCCACGCGCACGATGTCCTCCGTGCGCGCCTCCGGCTTGAGCAGCGTGTGGTCGATGTACGGGGCCAGGTCCGAGGCCTTCACGAGGGTGGCCGGGTCCACGCGCGCGGTGGCGGTCTTCACGCCGGGCGGGCGCGGGGCTTCCGGGGTCAGGACGGCGGCGGGCGCGGGCGGCACCGCCTCCTGCTGGAGCTTCCAGGCGTGCAGGCGATGACGGGCCTGGTCGACCAGCTCTTCCAGGGCGGTGAAGAAGGCTTCGGCGTCGGACGGCATGCCGCGCCCCTTAGCCCACTCCCGGCCCTCGGGGAAGCGCTCGCGGGAGGAGAGGCCACCCGGTCAACGCACGGGGTGCCGCGAAGGGGAGCGGGGCTGTAGAGTTCCAACCCGTGAAGGTCTTCGCGCGGCTGCTCGCCCTCCTTGTCCTC
>NZ_RAWC01000185.1:0-18303 GCF_003611685.1 Corallococcus sp. CA049B
CCGTGAGCCCGCCCAGTCCCCCGCCCACCACGGCCACCTTCGTCGCATGCATGTCCGTCCTCCGTCCCGGCGCCCGGCGCATTCCGGGCATCCAACGGCCACCACGAACGGGGACGAAAAAAGGTTACAGCGCCGCCCCCGTCAGGCGCCCCGGTCGACCGGCAGCCCCGAGCGCGCGAAGGAGAACACCAGCGACGTCTCGATGCGGCTCACCTCCGGACGACTGGTGAAGGACTGGATGGTGAGCACTCGCAGGTGTTCGGTGTCCCGACACACGACGTGCACCAGGAAGTCCGTGGTACCCCCCAGGCAATAGACAGCCACCGTCTCCGGCAGCGAGCGCAGGTGGTCGCCAATGCTGCCGAAGGCTTCTCCCACGTGGAGCCGGAGCTGCACGGCGATGAGCGCCTGGAGCCCCAAACCCAGCGAGCGCGGATCCAGGTCCGCGCGATAGGAGCGGATGACCCCATCCGTCTCCAGCCGCTTCACCCGCGCGAGGCACGACGACGGGGCCAGCCCCACCTTCGCGGCCAATTCCTTGTTGGACAGCCGTGCATTGTTCTGGAGGGCCTCCAGAATCACGCGATCAATTCGGTCGAGTGCGGCCATCCGAGGCTCCCGGGCGAATTCCATTCGATGGAGGCCGCTCAATCCTGACCCGTATTCTGTCCGCATGCCACGACACAGAATCGCAGCATGCCTCGTCCTCCTGGCGGGCACGGCCTTCGCGGCCCCCGCTTCGCCGCCGGATGTCCTGCTCGCGCCCTGGTCCGGGCCTCATGGAGGCGTCCCGCCGTTCGACCGCGCGCGGGTGGAGGACTTCGCTCCAGCGCTCGAAGCCGCCATGGCGCAGGCACGCAGCGAGGTCGCCGCCATCGTGGACTCGAAGGAGCCCCCCACCTTCGAGAACACCATCGCCGCGTACCAGGACTCGGGCCGGACCTTCAATCGCGTCTACGAGGTCTACAACGCGTGGTCCTCGTTCGTGAGCTCACCGGAGTACCAGGCCGTGGAGCGCGAGATGGCGCCCCGGCTGTCCGCGTTCTGGGATGAAGAGTCCCAGAACCGGAAGCTCTTCCGCCGCATCAAGGCGGTCCGGGACTCGGCCGCGAAGGCGAAGCTGACGCCAGAGCAGCAGCGTCTGGTGGCGTCCTCCTACGACGACTTCGTGCGCTCGGGCGCCCTGCTGGATGCCGCGGGGGCCAGGCGAATGGCCGCGCTCAATCAAAAGCTCGCCACGCTCTACACGACGTTCAACCAGAACGTGCTCGCCGACGAGAAGCGCTACACCCTCCTGGAGAACGAGGCGGACCTGGCGGGCCTGCCGGAGCCGCTGCGAAAGGCCGCGGCCGCTGAGGCTACGGCGCGCGGACAGCCGGGAAGGTGGGCCGTGGCCAACACCCGCTCGGTGGTGGCGGACTTCCTCACGTATTCGGAGCGGCGGGCGCTGCGCGAGAAGATCTGGCGCAACTACGACAGCCGCGGCGACCACGGCGACTCGCATGACAACAACGCCGTCATCACGCAGATCCTCGCGGCGCGCGCGGAGCAGGCGAAGCTCATGGGCTTCCCCACCCACGCACACCGCCAGCTCCAGCGCGCGATGGTGAAGAATCCTGAGCGCGCGATGAAGCTGCTGGAGACGATGTGGACGCCCGCGGTCGCGCGCGTGCGCGAAGAGGTCGCCGCGATGACCGCCATTGCCCGGAGCCAGGGCCAGGAGGAGCCCATCGCCCCGTGGGACTACCGCTACTACGCGGAGAAGGTGCGCAAGCAGGCGTATGACTTCGACGACAGCGAGGTGAAGCCCTACCTCCAGCTGGAGACCCTGCGCGAGGGCATGTTCTGGGTGGCGGGTCAGCTCTTCGGCTACACCTTCACGCCCGCGCCGGACGTGCCCGTCTACCATCCGGACGTGCGCGTCTTCGCGGTGAAGGACCGGGAGAGCGGCCGGGAGCGCGGGCTCCTCTACTTCGACCCCTATGCGCGCGAGGGCAAGTACAACGGAGGGCAGACGGAGACGTACCGCGTCCAGGAGCGCTTCCGGGGCGAGGTGCCGGCCCTGGTGGCCATCAGCATGCCGTTCGTGAAGCCGGGAGCGGGCAGCCCCGCGCTGCTCGGCTGGCGCGACGCGCAGACGCTGTTCCACGAGTTCGGCCACGCGCTGCACACGCTGAGCGGAGACGTGACGTACCCGTCGCTCGGCGGTGGCCGCGTGTTGAGCGACTACGCGGAGTTCCCGTCCAAGCTGTTCGAGCATTGGCTCGCCACGCCGGAGGTGCTGAGCCGCTTCGCGGTGCATCATACGACGGGACAGCCCATGCCCCAGGCGCTCGTGGCCCGCATCCAGAAGGCGGCGACGTTCAACCAGGGCTTCTACACCGTCGACTTCCTCACCTCCGCGCTGGTGGAGATGAAGATGCATCTGGCGGGTGCGAAGCGCATCGACCCCGACGCCTTCGAGCGCGACGTGCTCCGCCAGATGGGCGCGCCCGTGGAGGTCGGCATGCGCTTCCGCATGCCCCATTTCAGCCACGTCTTCTCCAGCAACGCCTACGCGGCGGGCTACTACCGCTACCTCTGGGCGGACATGCTGGCCTCGGATGCCTTCGAGGCCTTCCAGGAAGCCGGAGGTCCCTATGACGCGAAGGTGGCCGCGCGGCTGCACGAGCACGTGCTCTCCGTGGGCAACACCGTCGATCCGTTCGAGGGCTACCGGAAGTTTCGTGGAAAGGACGCGAGCCTCGACGCGCTGATGCGCGAGCGCGGCTTCGCGCCCATACACTGAGGACCATGATCGATCACACCGGCATTGGCGTCGCGGACGTCGCCCGCTCGGCGGCCTTCTACGACGCGGCGTTGGGGGCGCTCGGCCTGCGCCGCGCCATGCAGCTCCCCCAGGACACCGGGGCGGATGGCATTGGCTATGGCCGCGACTACCCCATCTTCTGGATCGACCGCTTCCATCCTCACGGCGTGAAGCAACACACGGCCTTCGCCGCCACGAGCCGCGCCCAGGTCGACGCCTTCCACGCGGCCGCGGTGGCGGCGGGCGGAACCGACAACGGGCCGCCCGGGCTGCGCGGTGTCGAAGCGGGCTATCCCGCCGGTTACTACGCCGCCTTCGTGCTGGACCCGGACGGCAACAACATCGAAGCGGTCTTCCGGGAGCTTTCGTGACGGCGGCCTCACTGCACGGCGCGCGCGAACTGTCCCGGGGTGATGCCGACGATGCGCTTGAAGTGCCGGTTGAGCTGGCTCTGATCACAGAGCCCGACCTGGAGCGCGACCTCCGCGGGCGCCAGTCCCTGGGACAGCAGCCGCTGGGCTCGCGAGACGCGCAGGTGGGTGAGGTATGCGTGCGGAGGCATGCCCAATTCCTCGCGGAAGGCGCGGCACAGGTGGAACCGGTTCCAGCCCACCTGCTGGGCCAGCGACTCCAGGGTGATGCCCTCCGGAATGGCTTCGTGCAGGGCCTCCACCACGCGCCGGATGGGCCAGCGGTAGCGCCGCGCCACTGCGCCTGAAGGATCCAGACATCCGACCAGCGAGGAGAGGGCTTCGGCCAGGGATGTCTGGAGCGCGAGGGCGCTGGAGCGTCCCTCCAGGCCCGCATCCAGCAAGGCGTGGAGGCGCACGAAGGCGGCCGCCGCGGGCTGCGATGTTTCGAGTTGGAGCTGGCGAAGCCGGGCGGAGGCCGGCGCGCCCAGCGCCTCGCGGGCCTCGGCGACGAGGGACTCGTCAAAGGCGATGACCTGGAAGCGGGCGGGTCCGTCTCGGCGCAGGTCGCGGTGCACCTCGCCCATCTGCTTGAGGTCGACCGTTCGGGGCGAGGAGGAATGGACCTTGCCCCGCCCCCACCACTCCGAGTGCCCCCGCTGCGTCACCATCACGGAGAAACGTTCCTTCACGGAGCGCAGCAGCCGCCCGTCGGTCCGGTAGCGCACCAGTCGCAAGCCCGTCAGTTCCGGGAACAGGAAGGTCTGGATGGACAGGGGGCCATCCACGACGGCGTGAGAGAGAGCGGGCACGGTTGGACTCTAGGGATGAGCTTCCCCGCTGGCTTGGGCGAAGTTGACCTGCACGCCCTGTCAACAACGTCCAAGCCCGGCATGCCCCGGCATGGCTACGTCTTGCATCGCACGCCCGGCCCTCCCCTCACCTGGCCGGGCAGGGAGGCGTCATGTCAGGCATCCAGGACAAGGTCATTGCCATCACCGGAGCCAGCAGCGGCATTGGCGAAGCGGCGGCGCTGCTGCTCGCCGGGCGTGGCGCGAAGGTCGTCCTTGGCGCGCGACGGCTGGAGCGGCTGGAGCCGGTGGTGGAGCGCATCACCCAGGCGGGAGGGGAGGCCCTCTGCGCACGGACCGACGTGAGACGGCGCGAGGACGTCGCCGGGCTCGTCCACCTGGCCCGTGAGCGGTTTGGCAGGCTGGACGTGCTCATCAACAACGCGGGCAGCCTGGCGACCTCGCCGCTGGACGACCTGCGCATTGACGACTGGGAGGAGTTGGTCGACACCAACATCAAGGGGGTGCTGTACGGCATCGCCGCGGCGCTGCCGGTCTTCCGCGAGCAGGGCTTCGGGCACTTCATCAACACCGCGTCGACCTCGGCGCACCGGATCGTGCCCGGCCAGGCGGTCTACGCGGGGACGAAGTTCGCCGTGCGAGCCATCTCCGAAGGCCTGCGGCAGGAGGCGGGCCCCAGGTTGCGGGTGACGGTCATCTCGCCAGGGATGACCCGGACGAACTTCCTCGAGCACGTGAAGAATCCGGAGCTCCGGGCCCGGTTCGAGGAGGTCCGGGACCAGCTCGCGATTCCACCGGATGCGATTGCCCGGGCCATGGCCTTCGCCATCGAGCAGCCCGCCGACGTGGACGTGGGCGAGGTGATTGTCCGTCCCACGGCGCAGGACTGAGCTACGGGAAGTGCCCCCTGCCCTGGCACCGCGAGCCCTCCGCATGCGCCCCTCCCTGCTGAGGCCGCCACTCCTGCTGGCCGCCCTCTCCCAGGGAGTGGCCAGCGCTCCGGCCGGGGCCCGGCGCGTCCGCTCCCTGTGCCGCGGGGAACGGCGGCTCACGGCCCGCGTGTTTCACGACCTGGAGGGACCGTGGCACGAATGGAGTGCACGCACGCAATCCAGGACACGGATGTGCTCTTCCGCTTCCTGGTCCAGAGCGCGAAGGACCGCGCCATCTTCGGCCTCGACCTGCAAGGGCACATCATCAGCTGGAACCCGGGCGCCGAGCACATCAAGGGCTGGCGCGCCGAGGAGATCCTGGGCCAGCACTTCCGCATGCTCTTTCCCGAGGAGTACCGCCAACAGGGGCGTCCGGAGAATGAGCTGAAGGAGGCCTTCGAGACGGGGCACTACCAGGGCGAGGAGCCCCGGCAGCGCAAGGACGGGAGCTTCTTCATCGCGGAGATAGACCTGTGGCTGTTGCGTGACGACGCGGGCCAGCCCTGCGGGTTCGTGAAGGTCACGCAGGACGTCACCGCGCGCAAGCTGGCGGAGGAGGCCCACGTGGCGCTGCTTGCCCGGGAGCGGTCGTCCCATGCCGAGGCGGAGGCGGAGCGCCACAAGCTCTACGCCATCTTCGAGCAGGCCCCGGTGGGCATCGCCATCTACCGGGGCCCCCACCACGTCATCCAGTTCGCCAACCCCGTCCAGTGCCGCTTCTGGGAGCGAGGGTGCGAGGAGGTGCTCGGCAAGCCCTTGCGCGAAGTGCTGCCCGAGGAGCAGGGACCGTCCATCATCGAGAAGGCCTGCGACCCCGTCTTCCAGCAGGGGGAGCCCCGGGTCTTCACGGAGGAGCGCTTCGAATTCACCCGCCAGGACACGGGCGAGCGGGTGGAGCACTACTTCAACTACACGCACGTGCCCATGCGGGACCTGGCGGGCACGGTCGAGGGTTTCATGGCCGTGGCCTGGGACGTCACGGACGCGGTGCGGTCTCACCAACGCGCGGCCGTCCTGACCCAGCAGCTCCAGGACCGCGTCGACTTCGAGCAGCAGCTCATCGGCATCGTCAGCCATGACCTGCGCACCCCGCTCAACGCCATCCACCTGACGGTGAGCGCCATGGCCCGCCGCGACGAGCTGGACGCGCGCACCTCCCAGTCCGTGCTGCGCATCCAGTCCGCCGTGCACCGCGCGGTGCGGCTCGTGGGAGACCTGCTCGACTTCACCCAGGCCCGGCTGGGCGAGGGCATCCCCATCTCGCCCCGAGCCGCGGACCTGAACCAGGTGGCCCGGCAGGTGTTGGATCAAGTGGATGCGGCGCACCCCGGCCGCACCCTGCGGGTGCAGGAGCGGGGCGACGCGACGGGCGTGTGGGACTCCGAGCGGATTGCCCAGGTGGTGCAGAACCTGGTCACCAACGCCATCAAGTACAGCCCCGAGGCGAGCCCGGTGCAGGTGACGACCCGGGGCGAGGACGGGTGGGTGTGCCTGTCCGTGCACAACCAGGGCACGCCCATCCCCCCGGAGAAGCTCCCCCGCATCTTCGAGCCCCTCCAGCGCGCGTCATCGGAGGTGGACTCCACCAGCCGCAGCGTGGGCCTGGGGCTCTACATCGTGAAGCAGCTGGTGGAGGCCCACGGCGGCACCGTCGACGTCACCTCCAACCTCAAGCAAGGCACCACGTTCACCGTGCGCCTGCCCCGGCACGGGGACTCAGGCGGGCAGTGACTTCAGGAACGCCAGCAGGGCGGCGTTCACCTCCGCGGGGCGCTCCTGCTGAACCCAGTGGCCCGCGCCCGGAATGACGAGCACGTCCTGGAGCCGCGGCACCAGGGCCTTCATGGCGTCCAACGGAGCGAAGGCGCGGCCCGGGTCCTTCTCCCCGGTGATGAAGAGGGCGGGCTGCGGGATGAGGGCCGTCGCCAGTTCGGGCAGCTCCTGCCAGTCGCGGTCCATGTTGCGGTAGCGATTGAGCCCGCCGCGGAAGCCGCTGTGCTGAAGCTCCTTCGCGAAGTGCGCGAGGTCCGCCTCCGTGAGCCACGCGGGCAGCGGCTCCGGCACCTGGAGGCCGGTGAGGAAGCCGTCGCCCTGGCGGCGCGACTTCACGGCCTCGGCCTGCGTGTCGAAGCCGGGGGTGCCGCCCAGGGTGATGCGGAGCGTCCTCGGGATGTCCGCTTCGAGCTCCGCCTCCGCGATGCCCGGCTCCTGGAAGTAGAGGATGTAGAACCACTTGTCCCCGAACACGTGCCGGAAGAGCTGGGTCGGCGGCATGGGCGTGCGGCCCAGGTGCGGCACGCTCATGCCCACGACGGCGCGGAAGCGGTCCGGGTGCAGCGCGGCGCAGCTCCACGCCATCGCCGCGCCCCAGTCGTGGCCCACCACCACCGCGGTCTTCTCCCCCAGCGCATCCAGCAGGCCCACGAAGTCCGCCATCAGCTGCTTCATGCTGTAGGCCTCGACGGGTTCGGGCCGGTCGCTCTGGCCGTAGCCGCGGACGTCGGGCGCGACCGCGTGGTAGCCGGCGTCCGCGAGCACCCGGAGCTGGTGGCGCCACGAGTACCCGGACTCCGGCCAGCCATGGAGGAGCAGCACCAGCGGGCCCTGCCCGGCCTCGGTGAGGTGCAGGTGGATGCCATTCGTCCGGACGGTGCGGTGGGTGATGTCGGCCATGGGAGCGTTCTGCACGACGCCCGGCCCCCCTGTCATTCGAAGGGTGACGGCGGGTTCGGCTGATGACGGAGGGCATCGGGCCGGTGACAGGAGTCACCAGGCACAAGCCCCGGCGGCACTGCACGTGGCCCGTGAAATCCATGGGTTGTCCGCGCCCGCCCGGTCCACGGGGGCTGGCACACCGGCTGCTATGGGGTCCTGCATCGCTTCACCGAAACCCAATCCCTTTCGAGGTCCCCCGCCATGGCCATCTCGCCCCTCCGCAGCCCCTCCGCTTCCGTGTCCCGCATGCCGGTGCAGGACGCAGCCTCTCCCCGCCTCGCGGGTCGTCCGGGTGGCGTGGACGGGTTCTCCTCCGCCCAGAAGCCGGGCTCGCCGGGGCTCGCCGCCTTCCAGAAGGACGGCTTCGACATCGGCTCCGGCAAGGGCGCGGAGCTGGGCAAGCTGCTCCAGGACACGCTGTCCGCGCTGACGTCCATCGTGCAGTTGGTGGCGCAGGCCGTGCCGGGCGGCGCGCAGGCGCTCTCCGGAGCCCAGGGCGCGCAGGGCGCGCAGGGCGGCAGGTGCGGCACGGGTTCGCAGCCCTTCTCCGACAGCAGCTTCACGCCGCAGGACCCGGCGCGGCCTCCCGTGGCGCTCAACGGCAACACCGGCGTGGTGGGGCCCGCGGCGTCGCAGTCCCAGGCGTCCAATGGCAACACCGGCGTCGTGGGGCCCGCGACGTCCTCCTCGAGCGGCGGCACGAAGCTGGGCGGCAACCTGCCCCCGGGGCTGGAGAAGTTCCGGAGCGCCATCGAGTCCGCCTCCGCCAAGACGGGCATGCCGGCGGAGATGCTGGCCGCGCAGATCTGGCAGGAGTCGCGCGGCAACCTGGAGGCCGTCTCCACCAACGGCGGCAATGGCCTGACGGACACGGGCCTGATGCAGGTCAACCCCAACACCTACGGGGAGCTGCAGGCGAAGCACCCGGAGCTCCAGGGCAAGGACCTCTCCGACCCGGAGACCAACATCCTGGCGGGCGCCTTCTACATGAAGGACATGAAGGAGCAGTTCGGCAGCGATGAGCTGGCCCTGCGCGCCTACAACTCCGGCCCCAACGGCGTGGACAAGAGCAACCCGGACGCCATCCCCGCCGGCACCGGCGACGCCACCTACGTGCAGAAGGTGAAGTCCTTCATGAACACGCTGGCCACCGGCCAGGGCACGCTGCCCGCGTAGGACGCCGTGCCCATGACGAACCCGTGACGGAAGGATGGCATCCCCCGGGGGAAAGAGGCGGAGCCGGCGTCCAGGATCCCCCTCATGACCTCCTCCTCCTTCCGTCCGTTCGTGTTGGCCGCTGTCTCCTCCTGCGCGCTGGTGCTGGGCGCGTGCTCCGGCGCCACCGCCGCGACCCGCCCCGCGGAGTCCCTCTCCGTCCGGGAGCTGAACATCGTCGACGAGAACGGCCAGACGCGCATGCGCATCGCGGCGCCCATGCCCGACCCCCAGGGCCTCAAGCGCGCCGTCACCGCCTACGGCATCCAGTTCCTCAGCCCCACCGGGCAGGAGATTGGAGGCCTGGGGATGCTCGACTCCATTGGCGTCCGCGCGCTCTGCTTCGACAGCGAGGAGAGCTACGAGGCCATGTGCATGGGCCTGGAGAAGGAGAATCCCACCGTCACCTTCCGGAAGGACTGGAAGGAGCGCATCACGATGGGCGTGGTGGACGGCGTGGCGAGCATCGTCATCCACGACGCCCAGGGGACGCCGCGCCTCAAGCTGGAGGTGGACCAGGACGGCAACGCGCGGACCGTCGGCGTGACGCCCGCGCCGGCCGCGCCCTGAGCCCCGTCAGCGCGGCTGCGTCCCCGGTGCTCCGGGCAGGTGCACGCTGAAGCGCGCGCCGCCCAGCGGGCCATCCTCCACCTGGAGGGTGCCGCCGTGCTGGGTGACGATGGCGTGCACGATGGAGAGCCCCAGCCCGCTGCCGCTCGCCTTCGTCGTGAAGAAGGGCTCGAAGAGCCTCCCCCGCGACTGCACCGGCACGCCGGGCCCGCTGTCGTCCACGAAGAGCGCCACCTCTTCTCCTTGCGCGCTCGCGCTGAAGCGCACCCGGCCTCCCGGCGGCGCCGCCTCCAGCGCGTTGAGCGCCAGGTTCAGCAGCACCTGCCGCAGCCGCTCCTCCTCCCCCCACACCTCCAGCGCGCCCGGCGGCTCCACCTCCAGCGTCACGCCGCGCTGCTCGGCCTGCCAGGCCAGGAGGCTGCCCACCCGCTCGAACAGCGGCGCCACCGCCACGGCGTCCGACCTGAACTCGCGGGGACGGGCGAACTGGAGGAAGTCCTCCAGGATGTGGTCCAGGCGGCGGATTTCATCCCGCACCAGCAGCAGCGGCTCCAGGAGCGGCCCCTGGACGGACTCCTCCAGCCTGCGCACCCGCCGCTCCAGGACGGTGAGTTGCAGGCCAGCGGCGTTGAGGGGGTTGCGGATTTCATGCGTCAGGCCCGCGGTCAGCGTGCCCACCGCGGCCAGCTTCTCCGACACCTGCGCGCGCCGGGCCAGCACCCGCTTCTCGCGGTGCAGCCGCACCTGGCGCAGCGCCTGCTCCAGGGTCATCAGCAGCTCCGGCGTGGCGCAGGGCTTGAGGAGGTACGCGCACGCGCCCGCGTGCACCGCGGCCACCGCCGCCTCCAGCATGCCCAGGCCCGTGAGCAGCACCACCTCTCCGTCCGGCACCAGCGCCTTGAGCCGGGGGGCGAGCCACGAGCCCTCTCCGTCCGGCAGCCGCACGTCCACCAGCGCCACGTCGAAGCCCGCCGGCGCCCGCTCCAGCGCCCCCGCGCAGCTCGTCGCGCTGGAGACGACGTAGCCCTGGTCCTCCAGCAGCTCCTTCATGTTGTCCAGGAACGCCGCGTTGTCATCCACCACCAGCACCCGGGGCCGCTCCCCCGCGCTCCCCGTCACGCGCGCTCTCCGTGCACGTGCTCCAGTTCGGCGAGCAGCGCCCCGGTGTCGAAGGGCTTGCGGACCCACCGGCCCTCGAAGTCCGCGGGCAGCGCTTCGGGGTAGGCCGTGACGACGAAGGGGGTGGTGCCGGGGAAGCGCTCCCGCACGCGGCGCAGCGCCTCTCCGTCGGGGCCGCCCGGCACGCGCAGGTCCACGAGCGCCGCGAAGGGGCGGACGGACGCCAGCCCCGCCACGTCCGGCACCGAGCGCGCGACCACGGCCGTGAAGCCGCGCTCGCGCAGCACCTCCGTGAGGTTGTCCGCGAGGTGGACGTCGTCCTCCACCAGCATGACGAGGCCGTCGCGGCGGGCCCGCGTGAGCAGCTCCATCAGCGCGGGCACCGGCACCGGCTTGGGCAGCACCGCGAGCACGCCCTCCGCGCGCGCCCACGCGAGGTCGGCCTCCCCGGGGTGCGCGGTGACGACGATGGCCGCGAGCCCCGGGTCCCGCTGACGCAGGTGGTGCACCAGCGCGGCGCCGCTCATCCCGGCCATGCACATGTCGGTGATGAGCACGTCGTAGCGCACCTCGCGCGCGGCCTGGAGCGCGGCCTCGCCCCCGTCCACCACGGTGGCCGAGTGGCCTGCGTCCTCCAGGATCTCCGCCAGGTTCTCCGCGAAGGCCCGGTTGTCATCCACCAACAGGAAGCGGCCCATCAGGAAGGCTCCAGCGTCAGGGGAAGCTCCACCACGAAGCGGGCCCCTCCCGGCCCGGCTCCGGCTGCGGAGGGAGCGTACGCGATGCCGCCGCCATGCCGTTCGAGGATGCGCCGCACGAGCGCCAGGCCCAGCCCCAGCCCGCGCGCCTTCGTGGTCATCAGCGGCTCGAAGACGCGCGCGCGGATGGCCGGGTCCAGGCCCGGGCCGCTGTCCTCCAGCACCAGGCGGACCCGCCGCGCCCCGTCCTCCGGGACGTCCGCCGTCAGCCGCACCTCGCCTTCGCGCTCGTCCAGGGCCTGCACCGCGTTCTGCAGCAGGTTCACGAAGACCTGCCGCAGCTGCACCGCGTCCCCCTCCAGCGGGGGCAGGGCGTCCAGGCCCTCCTCGCGCACGCGCACCCGAGGGGGCGGCGCGACGGCCTTCCGCGCGGAGGCCCAGACCTCCGTGAGGCGCAGCGGCGCGCGGACCAGCGGGCGGGAGCGGATCATGTCCAGCAGGCTGGTGATGATGTGGTTGGCGACCCCCACCTGTTCCCCGATGCGGCCCAGGTGCTTGGCCACGCGCGCGTCCTCCGTCGCGGCGGGGCGGCCCTTGAGGATGAAGAGCGACGTCTCGATGACGCCCAGGGGGTTGCGCAGCTCGTGGCCGATGGAGCCCACCAGCTGCCCGAAGGTCGCCAGCCGCTCGGCCCGGGCCGCCTGGGCCAGCAGGTCCTCGCGGTACGTGTGCAGCATGATGGCGAGCTCCAGGTCGAGGATCTTCCCCAGCGCCCGGCCCAGGCGGGCGGTCCGGGCGGGGTCGTCGCGCAGCGACTCCTCCATCACCGCCGTCAGCTCCTGGCGCAGCAGGTTCATGGCGCCAAACATGTAGTGCTGCGGCAGGTGGATGCGCACGTGCACCCGTCCGATGCGGCAGCGGCGCTCGAACCAGGCCGCGTCCCACGGCCCCAATAGCAGCGACCCCATCCAGTCCTGGAGGGTCACCTTGAGGTGCCCCACCCGGCTCTCGCCCCCCTCCAGCGCCTCGCGCGCCCCCGGGTGTTCGAGGATGCGCCGGTAGAAGACGTCCGCGATGCGCTCGAAGTGCGCGCAGGCGATGGGGTGCAGCTCCCGCAGGGCCTCACCGTCGCCGGCGGAGAACCCCACGTAGCGCTGGAGCTCCTCCAGGATGTCGTCCGTCACGCCTCCAGGTCCAGCTTCCATGGCGAATCCCTTCCTTGCGCGCGGGGCTTCAAGACCCGGCCGGCTCCTCGTCCGGGCCGGCGCCACCGCCGCCGTACTCCTTGAGCTTGTATTGGATCTTCCGCACGCTGATGCCCAGCACCTCCGCGGCGCGCGTGGTGGAGCCCTGCACCATCTCCAGCGTGCGGAGGATGGCCTCGCGTTCGATGGCGGCGAGCGTCGCGCCGGGGATGAGCCGGTCGGATCCCCCGGCGCTGGGGCGGGGGCCGCGCAGCACGGGCGGCAGGTCGTCCGCCGTGAGCTCCTCTCCTCGCGCGAGCACCACGGCGCGCTCCACCGCGTTCTCCAGCTCGCGGATGTTGCCCGGCCAGTCGTGGCTCATCAGCGCCTCCAGGGTGCCGGGCGCCAGCCCCTTCACGGCCTTGCCATGGACCCCGTTGCAGCGCTCGATGAAGTGGCTCACCAGCGCGGGGATGTCCGCCTTGCGCCGGCGCAGGGGCGGCAGCGTCACCGCCACCACGTTGAGGCGGTAATAGAGGTCCTCGCGGAAGCGGCCCGCCTTCACCTCCGCCTCCAGGTCGCGGTGGGTGGCCGCCACGATGCGCACGTCCACCTTCAACGTCTGCGTGCCGCCCACGCGCTCGAACTCGCGGCCCTGCAGCACGCGCAAGAGCTTCACCTGCACGGCCGGGGAGATTTCGCCGATCTCGTCCAGGAACAGGGTGCCCCCGTCCGCCAGCTCGAAGCGGCCCTCCTTGCGCGCCAGGGCGCCGGTGAAGGCCCCCCGCTCGTGGCCGAACAGCTCGCTCTCCAGCAGGCCCTCGCTGAGCGCCGCGCAGTGCACCTTGACGAAGGGGCGCGCCTTGCGCGGGCTGAGCTCGTGCAGCGCCTGGGCCACCAGCTCCTTGCCCGTGCCGCTCTCCCCCAGGATGAGCACCGTGGCCCGCGTGGGGGCCGCCTGGTGGATGAGGGAATACACGCCCTGGAGCTCGGGCGCGTCCCCGATGATGTTGCCCACGCGGAAGCGCTCCGCCACCCGCTCCCGCAGCTGCCGCGCCTCCTGCTTCAGCCGACGCGTCTCCAGCGCCTTGGCCAGCACGACGAGCACGGCGTTCAGGTCCAGCGGCTTGGTGAGGTAGCTCTCCGCGCCCAGGCGCATGGCCTCCACCGCCGCCTCCACCGTGGCGAACGCCGTCATCATCACGAAGGCCGCGTCGCTGCCTTCCTCCTTCGCGCGGCGCAGCAGGGTGACGCCGTCCATGCGCGGCATCCGCACGTCGGTGAGCACCAGCGCGGGTGAGAAGTCCGGGAGCGCGGCGAGCGCCTCCGCGCCGTCCGCGGCCTCCCGGACCTCGTAGCCCTCCTCCGAGAGGAGGGTGGCCAGGGCGCGCCGCGCGTTCACCTCGTCATCCACGACCAGGATGCGTTCTGGGGCCATGCCCCTGCTTAACAGACATGACTCCAGGGCCTTCATGCGTTCGCGTCCCGGGCCCGCGCGTCCGCGCACGTCAGGCAGCAGCGCGCCTCCGGGACGGCGAGCAGCCGCTGCCGGCCAATGGCGCCCCCGCACTGCTCGCAGCCGCCGAAGCGGCCCTGCTCGATGCGCTCGAGCGCCGCCTCCACCTCCTCCAGCTCGCGCGGCGGGAGGCACGCTCCCCGCACGGGCGGCCGGACAGCCACCGCCTCGCCCGCGCGCGAGGCACGCAGCGCGTCCCGGCGGGACAGGAGCATCCGCAGCGCCAGGGTCGTGATGGGGTCACCGGGCATGGGGTCCTCGTCGCGCGCGAGCTTCAGGGGGCCGGGGGAAGTGACAGGGAGGCGGAGCGCTTGCGCCGCGCCGCGAGCACGCCCGGCGCCGCGAGCACCGCGACGGCCACCGTCACCAGCGCGGCGCCCGCCAGCTCCCGGACGCTCACGCCGGAGAGCCCCAGCCACGCGGAGAGCACGGCCGTCGCGCCCACGCCCGCGAACACACTGGAGGCGCGGTTGATGGGTACGGTGAAGGTGTTCTCCCGCGCATCCAGCAGCACCAGCCCCCCGAAGATGCCGCTGCCCTGGGAGAGGAGCCCCACGGCCAGCTCCACGGCCAGCGTGGGCCGCGTGAACATCCCGGTGAAGCCCTCGCGCAGCTGCGCCGCGGCGCCCCCCACGCCCGCGAAGGCCCACAGCGCGAGCAGGACGACGAGCGCGGGCGCGGCCACCATCTGCTCCTCCACGAAGTAGCGCTCGCGCGCGCCGGGCACGTGGTTCTTCGCCAGCCGGCTCATGAAGCGCAGCCGCACGAAGTAGCTGGCGACGTACACCGCCCAGTCCAGCCCCGCCACCAGGGAGAGGCGCGGCTCCGCGCCCGGCCCCGCCGCGACGAGCAGCGCGGCAAGGCTCACCCCCAGCGCCACACGGGAAGGCCACGCGACGCTCCGGCCGCTCACCGCGTCCACCAGCGGCGCGAGCACCAGCACGCCGCCGCGCATCAGCAGCATCATGAAGACGATGGAGGTCCCGTCGAAGGTGTACGCCAGCGTGGTGGTGGCGATGATGCCCGTGGTGCACAGGCCCGACAGGAAGGTCCAGCGCCCCGGCCAGGGCAGGCTCACCGGCCCGAAGCGCCGTCGCCCCGCGTATTGGAAGGCGCCGCTCCACGTCAGGTACGCGAACATCCCCGCGAGCGTGGCCAGCGCCGTGGAGGGCAGCAGCACGAAGCCCGGCAGCCCCGCGCTCATCCCCGGCAGGGCGCCCAGGCTCAGCGCCTTCGTCAGCGCGCTGTAGGGCAGGTAGCAGGCGAAGTACCCCAGCGCAAACCACCCGATGGCGACCGGGGCCTTGGGAGACGGGCTCATCGTCCGCCCGCCGCGCACCAGGGGCAGCACCGGGCCTCGGGCACGACCTGGAGCCGCTCGGGCTGGATGACGGCGCCGCAGCCCTCGCACCGGGGCAGGCCGTCCGCCGGAAGGTGTTCCAGCGCGCGCTCCAGCGCCTCCAGGGCTCGCGCCTCGCGAGCGTCGAGCGCGTCGAGCAGCCGCGTCTCCTCCAGGGCCATCGCGCGGTCCACCCACTCAGGAGCCCCGGCGCCGGTGACTTCACGCAACAGGTCCCGGTGCCTGCGCCGCAGCTCCAGCAGGGCCCGCCACCGCTGGCGCAACCGCCGGCCCGTCTCTTCACGCGTGGCATTCATCGAGCGTCCTTCCGTCTCCCGTATCGCGTCCCGGGCCCCCCACGCCGCGCGGCCCACCCCCACCGCTTTACAGGATGCATGCCACTGTTGTCCCGGGCCGTGCGCGGCGCGCCCCCGCAGGAGTTGCACACAGGCCCCCGTGCACCGCGCAACGCTTGCGCCCACCCATCCCCCGGGGCCGGTGTCCCCGCCGCGCATGGCGGATGCAGAGTCCGGCGAGGAGCCCGCGGCCTCCTTCACGCGCCGCCCAGGGGACACGCCCATGCGCATCGCCTTCTTCGACACCCACCGCTTCGACCGCACCGCCTTCGAGGAGGCCAACGCCGCGTTCGGCCATGAGCTGACCTGGTTCGAGCCCCGCCTGACGCCGCAGACGGTGGGACTGGCGGCGGGCTTCCCCGGGGTGTGCTCCTTCGTGAATGACCGGCTGGACGGCCCCTGTCTCCAGGCGCTGGCGAAGGGGGGCACGCGGCTGGTGGCGCTGCGCTCGGCGGGCTTCAACCACGTGGACCTGGCGGAGGCCGCCCGGCTGGGGATGACCGTCGTGCGCGTGCCCGAGTACTCACCCGAGGCCGTGGCCGAGCACACCGCGGCGCTCGTGCTCGCGCTCAACCGCAAGGTGCACCGCGCCTACGCGCGGGTGCGCGAGTGGAACTTCTCGCTGGACGGGCTGGTGGGGTTCGACCTGCACGGCAAGACGGTGGCCCTGGTGGGGCTGGGGCGCATCGGCCGCGCCACCGCCCGCATCTTCCACGGCTTCGGCTGCCGGCTGCTCGCGGTGGATCCCCAGCTGAAGGAAGAGGATGCGCGGCGGCTGCACCTGGAGCCCGTGGCGCTCCCGGAGGCCCTGGCCCGGGCGGACATCCTCTCCCTGCACCTGCCCCTCACGCCCGGCACGCGCCACCTCATCGACGGGGCGGCGCTCGCGCGGATGAAGCCCGGAGCGATGCTCATCAACACCGGCCGCGGGGCGCTCATCGACAGCCATGCCCTGCTGGCGGCGCTCAAGTCCGGCCACCTGGGGGCCGCCGGGCTGGACGTGTACGAGGAGGAGGAAGGCGTCTTCTTCCAGGACCTCTCCGGACAGGTGCTCCAGGACGACGTGCTCGCGCGGCTGCTCACCTTCCCCAACGTGCTCATCACCGCGCACCAGGCCTTCCTCACCCGGGAGGCCCTGGGCGCCATCGCCCGCACCACGCTCGAAAGCATCCGCCGCTTCGAGCGGGGTGAGCCCCTGGGGGCGACGGAGGTCCGGGCGGAGCAGGTGCTCCCGCGCTGAGGAGCCCGGCCCGGCCGCCGCGTCAACCGCCGAGGGGGGCGCGCGCCCGGGCCCGCGCCATCCCGCGCAGCAGCAGCTTGCGCAGCTCCAGCACGCTCACCGGGATGAACCCCAGCCCCAGGGCGAGCGCGAGGTGCGCGGCATCCAGCGGCACCAGCGAGAAGAACGCGGCGAGCGCGGGCACCTCCGGCAGGGCGACCTGCAGCGCCAGGGTGAGGGCCGCCACCGCGAGCAGCGGCCGGTTGTCGAAGGCGCCCACCTCCCAGTGGAGCAGCCCCACGCTGCGCGCGGCGAAGGACCGCAGCACCTGGCAGCACACCAGCACGGTGAAGGTCAGGGTGCGCGCCTCCTCCACCGGCAGGTGCTGGAGGCTCCAGAGGAAGGTGCCCAGCGTGACAGTGGCGTCCAGCAGGCCCGTGGCCAGCACCGCCGTCCACTCCCGCCGGCCCAGCATGGGCTCCTCCGGCCGCCGCGGTGGCCGCCGCATGACGTCCGGAGGGGCGGGGTCCATGACCAGCGCCAGGGCCGGCAGCCCGTCGGTGACGAGGTTCACCCAGAGCAGGTGCAGGGGCAGCAGCGGCAGGGGCAGCCCCAGCAGCGACGCGCCGAGCATCAGCACCAGCTCACCGGCGTTGCCCGCCAGCAGGTAGACGAGCGTCTTGCGGATGTTCTCGTAGATGCCGCGCCCCTCGCGCACGGCCGCCACGATGCTCGCGAAGTTGTCGTCCGTGAGGATGAGGTCGGACGCCTCGCGGGTGACCTCCGCGCCGGTGCGGCCCATGGCGATGCCGATGTGGGCCTCGCGCAGGGCCGGCGCGTCGTTCACCCCGTCCCCCGTCATGGCGACCACCTCCCCGCGCGCCTTCCAGCCGCGCACGATGTGGAGCTTCTCTTCCGCGGTCGCCCGCGCGTGCACGGTGCCCTCGGGTGATTCACCCTCGCGCAGGAGGCCCAGCTCCTTCGCGATGGCCAGGGCCGTGGCGGGATGGTCGCCGGTGATCATCACCGTGCGCACCCCGGCCTCGCGCGCCGCGCGCACGGCCTCCACCGCTTCGGGCCGGGGCGGATCCGCGAGCCCCACCAGCCCCACCAGCGTGAGGTCCCGCTCGTCAGGGCCCCGCCCCTCCGCCACGGCCAGCACGCGCAGGGCGCGCCCCGCCAGCAGGGCCAGGGCCTCCGCCACGCCCGGAGGCACCTGCCGGCACAGCGGGAGGAGCGCCTCCAGCGCGCCCTTCACGTAGAGCACGCCGTCCGAGCGCAGGACGCTCATGCGCCGCCGGTCCGAATCAAAGGGCTGCTCCGAAACCCGGGGGCGCTCGCGCTCCACGTCCGAACGCTCCACGCCCCTGGCCCGCGCCGCCGCCACCTCCAGCACGCGCTGGGTGGAC
>NZ_RAWC01000186.1:0-18265 GCF_003611685.1 Corallococcus sp. CA049B
GCCCTGGAATGAAGAACACTGCTGATTGCCGCCGGCTCCAGGGACCGGGGCGTCATTCACGATGCTCCCGCTGGCCAGGATGTCGTGGTTCAGCGTCGCATCCCCGTACACCGCGAGGATGACCGGACGGCTGCCCACGATGCGCAATTCGCCGCCCAGGGCCAGGGTCCTCACCGGGATGAGCAGGATGTCGGGGGCTCCTCCGCCCTGGACCACGGTCTTGAGGGTGAGCTGACTGGTATCGGGGCCGACGTTCGAGGGCGTCCAGGACTCGGCGTCCGTGTCGAACACCACCGCGCCGGTGGTCCTCAGTTCGCCAAGCTCACCGCCAGGAATGCCGTTTGGATCGAAGTTGCTGGGCGTGTACGGGAACGCGACGCACTCGCCCGTCGCGCTGCACACGCGCGGCGTTCCGGACCCGTCCAGGCTGCAGGGCAGGTTTATCTGGGCCGGGTCCCTCGAATAGATGCAGGAGTTGTTCGCCGTGCAGCCCGCGGCGGTCTTGCACTCCACGGAAGGGCACGGCGTGTCCGTGCCGATGCACGTGCCATTGCCATCGCAGAAGCCCGGCTCATGGCAGGCGTTGCCGTCCTCGCAGGACGTGGTGACCGGCTTGGGGTCGTACACGCAGGTGCCGTTGGTCGGGTTGCAGGTGCCCGTGGACTCCTGGCAGTCGGGGCTCGTCGGCGTGGTGCACGTCTTCAAGGTCCCCACGCACTGCTTGTCGGCCGTGCAGCGGCCATCCGTCATGCACGGGTTCCCGGGGTCGCAGACCGCGCCGACCTGCACGCTCCCGTCAATGCACAGGCCCGTGGCGGCCTCACACGTCACCGTCGGCTGACATTGGCCCGCGGACTGCGTGCACTTGGGCGTGCCACCTCCGCACAGCGCCGACGCCCCCACGCCAATGCACCGCTTGCCCGTGTTGCACAGGTCCCCGTCCGTGCACATCTTCGCCGAGCAGTCCGAGTCCTCGCACGCGAACTTCCCATCACAGTCGTAGTCGATGGTCGTGTCGCACTTCTCCTCGGCGCCTGTGCGTACGTCACTCTTCGTTTCGTCGCAGTCGGAAATGCCCGCCCACTCGATGCCGGAAGGAGAGCCGTCGCCGTCCGCGTCCACCGCCTTCAGCTCCACGTCGAAGCGCGTGTACTCCTTGGGGACGATCGTGAGCGCGGCGTTCGTGAACCGCTCCACCGCCTCACCCGAGCACCGGTCGCCGTCATCCTCCGCGTACGACGACACCGTGAGGTCCAGGGTCGCGTCCCAGTCCGCCTTCCGGCGCACCGCGACCAGGACTTCGTTCTTGTCCGCGTTCTTGAACTGGCTGGAGAGGATGTCGGTGGATGCCTGGTGCCCGTTCGCGTCCTTCGCCTCCACGCGCACGCACGCGGGCTTGAAGGTGCCGTACTTCACGGACACTCGGATGGCGCCTTCGTCGGGAGCCTTCCCCCGACAGGCAGCCAGTAACACCACACATCCCAGCAGGCAGAGCCGATTCATGGCCCGCACTGTAGCCAACACTTCCCGGGATTGGGGAGAGGTCAGGGCTGCGTGCAAGGGGTTGTGGCTGGGGGACTGATGACATGTCCGACCGCCAGCGCGCAGGGTTGGACGCTGCGCAGGTGGATGTAGCCGACGCTGCCGCCACCGCCACCGCCACCGCCCTCGGTCCCCCAGCCATCCCTGGTTCCATTCGTGCCCTGGGCGGGGGGCGTCGTTCCAGCGCCGCCGGCACCGCCAGCACCTCCGGTGTCATTGTTGCCGGTTCCACCAGTGGCAGGGGTCCCCGAGTCCTGACTGCCGTTGGCTCCAACCTTCCCCGCATTGCCGGTGGTCGTTCCGCCCTCGGCACCACCGCCTCCATTGGCGGTGATGCGAGCGGCGGCGGTGAGATTCAGCTGAAAGGCTTCCACCACCACCTGGCCGCCGCTGCCACCACCCCCGCCGCCCCCCGTGGTGCCGCCGACTCCGCCATTCCCGCTCGTGGAGAGGGTCTTATCAAGTGTCAGGGTGTGCGCGACGGAGAGCTGGATGGCACCTCCGCCTGCTCCGCCCCTGCCACTGGACGAGCCCGCACCTCCGGTTCCACCCGGGCAGCCCCCCAGGAGCGGTTCGGGCCCGGTGGCGCGGTTGATGCCCGCGGCGCCACGGTTCTGTGCATTGTAGGCGTTGCCCCCGTCCGCGCCGGGGGTGCCATTACCGCCACCGCCACCGCCACCGCCCGTGCTTCCGCCTGCGGCCCCCGCGCCGCCTTGGGAGGTACCGCACGCGGCGTTGGGGTTGTCGATGGTGCCCGTGGCGAGAATCGACTGGGCCACGGTCGCCGATCCGTAGACCGCGAAGATGACGGGGTTGGGACCGGTGACAGTGAGGGTTCCGTTCAACGCCAGAGCCGTCACCGGGATGAGCACGGCCTGTGGGTTTCCAGCGCCCTGATCAAGCAGCACGTACTTGATCGTGTCCCGGGTCGGGACCTGGCCCGGCGGAGACCAGCTCCGGCTGGTGGTATCGAACGTCACGTTCCCAGAGGTCCGCAGCTCCCCGATGTCCGCCGCCGCGATCGAATTCGGGTCGAAGTTGGAGGGACGGTAGGGGAAGGGGCTGCATTCGGCCGTAGCGGAGCACACGCCGGGTACACCCCCGGACGTGGTGCACGTGCCGTTGAGGTCGACCTCGAACTCGCACTCGGTGTTCGCCGTGCACTGCTGCTTGACGCGGTAGCACGGCGCCGGCGTGCAGGTCGTGGGCGTGCCCACGCAGTTCCCGTTCCCGTCGCAGCGGTCCGGCGTGGTGCACGCGACCGGGTCCTGACAGGCGGTCGTATCCGGGCGCGGAGTGAAGACACATTGGCCGTTGGCCGGGTTGCACGTCCCCGCGCTCTCCAGGCACTGCTCCGAGGTGGTGCACGTCCGCGCGGTGCCGCCGCACTTCCCGTCGGCCCCGCACGTGTCTCCATCCGTGCACGCGTTCCCGTCGTTGCAGCTCTTGCCGACGGTGGACTCCGCGGCTTCACAGCGCCCGGAGGCGGGATTGCACGTCAGACGCGCGTCGCAGATGCCCGTGGGCTGGGTGCACGTCGTCGTCTGCGTGGGCGCGCACCGCGCCTCCAGGCCCGAGCCCTCGCAGCGGTCCCCCGTCGTGCAGGCATTGCCGTCGTCGCACGGATTGCCCGAGCAGCGCGCCTCCTGGCAGCCCACCAGCTGGTTGCAGTTGAGGTCCACGGTGGAGCCACAGGTCTCCACGGCGCCCGGATGAATGGCCGGATCCGAGTCATCGCAGTCCGCGGGCGCGTCCCACATGGCGCCCGCGAGATGGCCGTCACCGTCTCCGTCCGTCGCCTTCAACGTCACCTCGAAGTCCGTGAACTTCCTGGCGACGAGGGGGAGGGGACCATTGCTCGAGTGCTGCTCCACGAAGGGGCCGTCACAACCGGTGGCGTACGAAGACGCCGTCACGGTCAGCGCCTGGTCCCAGTCCGCCTTCCGGCGCACCGCGACCAGGACCTCGTTCTTGTCCGCGTTCTTGAACTGGCTGGAGAGGATGTCGGTGGCTGCCTGGTGCCCGTTCGCGTCCCTCGCCTCCACGCGCACGCACGCGGGCTTGAAGGTGCCGTACTTCACGGACACACGGATGGCGCCTTCGTCGGGAGCCTTCTCCCCACAGGCGGCCAGGAACACCACGCATCCCAACAGGCAGAGCCGATACATGGCGCCGCACTGTAGCGAACACTTCCCGGGGCAGGGGAGCGGGGCCATCCAGACCCCGGCTCCCTGTCACACGGTGTTTCAGCCGCGCAGGGACACCACGGTGACGCCGTCGCCGCCCTCGTGGCTCTCGCCGGGGCGGAACATGCGGATGTAGGGCGACGCGGCCAGGTGGTCCCGGATGGCCTGCTTGAGCGCTCCGGTGCCGTGGCCGTGGATGATGAGCGCGGCCTCCTCGCCCTTGCGCAGGCCCTGGTCCAGGAACGTCTCCAGCTCCGCCAGCGCGTCGTCCGCGCGCATGCCGCGCACGTCGCAGCGGAAGTGCGTGGCCTCCACCTGCGACGGCGCCGCGGAGGCCGCGCGCTTCAGGGCCGCTTCGCCCTTCCGCTGCTCCGGGAACTTCGCCTGCTGCGGCTTCTTGCCTCGCGACCCGGACAGCTCCGTCGTGGGCACGCGCATCTTCAGCGCGCCGCCCGCGGACACCACCGCCTGTCCGTCCGTCAGCTCCAGGATCTCCACGTCCCGGCCCAGGCCGGAGTGGTGCACCCACGCGCCCACCTTGAGGTTCGCGGGCCCCGGGGCCTCCACCTGGAACAGCTCCGCCTTGGCCGCCAGCGCGCGCTTCTGGGCCTCGTCCGCGCGCTGTTGCAGCTGCAGCCGTGCCTCGGAGAGCGCCTTCTCGTTCTGCTCCGAGCGCAGCTTCACCAAGAGGTCGCGGACCTCCTGGGCGGCGTGCTCGCTGGCCGCGTGCACGTCCTCGTTGAACTGCATCATCCGGCCCTTGCGCTCGCGCTCGAAGGCGGCCTTCTGCTTCTCCAGGTCCGCGCGGAGCGCCTCCGCCTCCTTCGCCGCGATGCGCGCCTTCTCCAGCTCCTCGGAGAGCTTGCGCCGCTCGTCCTCCGCCGCCGCCAGCGCCTTGGTAAGCGGGCCGCCCGCGTTGAGCGACAGCTCCCGTGCGCGCTCGCACACGGAGATGGGCAGGCCCACCCGCGCCGCCACGTCGATGGCGGACGACTGGCCGGACGCGCCCATCTGCAGCCGGAACGTGGGCGCCATCCGCTTGGAGTCGAAGCCCACGCGCGCGTTGAGGAAGCGCGGATCCATGTGCGCCAGCGCCTTGAGCTCCTCCAGGTGCGTCGTCACCAGGACGTACACGCCCTTGCCCAACAGCTCCTCCAGCACCGCGATGGCGATGGCCGCGCCCTCGCGCGGATCCGTGTCCGAGGCGATCTCGTCGATGAGCACCAGCGAGTCCGTCGCCACCGCCGCCAGGATGTCCCGCAGCAGGGTGACGTGGCCGCTGAACGACGACAGGCCCTGCGACAGGTCCTGCGTGTCGCCCACGGTGGAGTGCACGGAGCGGTACAGCGGCATCCGCGACCCTTCGCCCACCGGGATGGGCAGGCCCGCGCGCAGCATCAGCGCGCACAGCCCCACGCCCGTCAGCGTCACCGTCTTGCCGCCCGCGTTGGGGCCGGACACCACCAGCGCGCGGGCGCTCTCGGTGAGCGTCACGTCGTTGGACACCACCTCCGTGCCCTTGAGCACCAGGCGCGGGTGGCGCAGCGCGCGCAGCTGCAGCTCCTTCACACCCACGAAGGTGGGCGTCGTGGCGTCCAGGTCCGCGGACAGGGTGGCGATGGCCTCCACCTCGTCCAGCTCCGCCACCGCCTCCAGGCCCTCCAGCATGCGCACGGACTCGCGGCCCACGAGCCTGCTCAGCTCCTGGAGGACCTTGAGCTCCTCCTCCGCGACCTCCGACTGCGCGATGGCCAGGTCGTTGCCCAGGCCCACCATCGCCTGGGGCTCCATGAAGAGCGTCTGCCCCGTCTGGCTGGCGTTGTGGACGATGCCGTCCACCTCCGCGCGGAAGTTCGACACCACCGGCACCACGTACCGCCCGTTGCGCAGCGTGTAGTAGTTCTCGCGCAGCCTGGCGGTGAACGTCAGGTCGTGGAGCATCTCATCCAGGCGCGACTTGATCCGCCGGTGCAGACCGCGGGCCCGGTCCCGCGCTTCCTTCAGCTCCGGGCTGGCGCGGTCGGAGATGGTTCCGTCTGGTTCGAAACACTGATCCAACCGGCGCGCCATGGCCTCCAGGAAGGGCAGGCGCCTGCAAATCTCCGCCAGGCGGGGGACGCGCTCCTTGCGCTCGTCCAGGGCCTCGCGGGTGCGCGCGAAGGCGAAGAGCAGCTGGGCCGCGTCGATGAGCTGGCGGGGCTCCAGCACGCCGCCCTTCTCCGCGTGGCCCACCGCGGTGCGCAGGTCCGTCACGCCGCCCAGGGGCAGGGAGAACTGCTGCTGGGAGAGGAAGCGGGCCTCGTCGACGAGCGCCAGCGCTTCGGCCACTTCCGTCTCTGTGTCCAGGAACGGACGGGCCAGCACCCGCTCCCTTCCTGGCTCGGTGCGGCAGCGCTGCGTCAGCGCGCGGAGCACTTCCGAGAAACCAAGGTCTTCCAGCGTCCTTTGGGAAATCTGCACGGTCATGGGTTTCATGCGAGGCCGGGTGTCCGTCAAGAGGAAGTATTGAGGTGGCCCACCGGGACCTGCTATCTGCCAACCATGATGTGGGTTCTCGTGGCGGCGCTGCTTGCGGGCGCGTCCGACGCACCGGCCTCGCCGGTCCTGACGGCGCAAGCCACCCCGGCCCCCAGTCCGCTGGCGGAGGCGCTGGCGCTGGAGACCGCGGGCAACGACGCGGGAGCCCTCGTTGCCTTGGAGAGGCTGATCACCCACCAGCCCCGCTGGGAGTTGCCCAGGCTGGAGGCCGCGCGGCTGCTGCTCAAGGGAGGCAGCGCCCCGGAGCTGGAGCGCGCCCGGACCCACCTGGACACGGCGCTGCGCGAAGCCCCGGACAACCCCCGCGTGTACTTCCTCCAGGGGCAGCTGCTGGAGGAGCAGGGCGCCACCTTCGACGCCATCCGCGCCTATGAGAAGGCCGTGACCCTGCGCCCGTCCTATGACGACGCACGCTTCCGGCTCGCGGGCCTCTGGGCCCAGGCGGGGGACTGGCTCAAGTCAGAGCTGCACTACCGCCCCCTGTCCAAGTCCCGGCCCGCGTGGGTGCAGGTGCGCATGCAGCTGGCGGCGGTGCTGGAGAAGCAGGGCCGCACGCTGGACGCGGAGCGGGAGTTCCTGGCCGCGCGCGACGCCCAGCCGGACAACCCGGGGGTCTTGAGGACCCTGGCGGCCTTCTACGAGCGGACGGACAGGCCCCAGCTCGCAGCGAAGGTGAGGGCGCAGCTGACGGCGCCGGCGAAGCGCAACATGCGGGCCCTCAAACCTTCGAAGCGCTGACAGCGAGCGGCGGGGCGCGGTCCGTGGCGATTGCTTCGCGCGACACGCTGCATACACTGCCCCCGCTTTGAAGACCGCCAACCTCGCCATCGTCTTCACCGACATCAAGGGCTTCACCGAACGCACCAGTCGGCAGACGCTGGAGGAGAACCAGCGGCTGCTCCAGGTGCATGAGGCGTTGCTCGCGCCGCTGTTCAAGGCGTTCGGTGGACGCATCATCAAATCGATTGGCGACGCGTTCCTCGTCACCTTCGAGTCCCCCACCCAGGCGGTGCTGAGCGGCATCGCCATCCAGGACCGGCTCTGGCACCACAACCGGCAGCTCTTGGAGGATGATCAGATCCACGTGCGCGTCGCCGTGAACGTGGGCGAGGTGCGGGTGGAGGCCAACGACATCTTCGGCGAGCCGGTGAACATCGCGGCCCGCGTGGAGGGCATCACCGACGCGGACGAGGTCTTCTTCACGGAGGCTGTCTACCTCTCCATGAACAAGGCGGAGGTGCCGTCGCAGGAGGTGGGCGCGTTCGAGCTGAAGGGCATCCCCGGGAAGATCCGCGTCTTCCGCGTGCCGCGCGCGCCCTACCGGGTGCTGGCACCGGCGCCGGACGCGGTGCTGCCAACGCCGGAGGAGGCGGCCCTGATGCCGCCCTTCGGCAACCTGGCCCTGGCGCGCGTGGAGTCGAATCTGGACCTGGGCCAGCGCGCGGCGGCGAGCGCCGTGGCGGTGGGGCAGGGCGCGGTGGTGGTGGGCCAGCGCGCGGCGGCGGGCGCGGTGGCGGTGGGGCAGAAAGCCACGGTGCTGGGCAAGCAGGCGCGCACCGCGACGGATGCGCTCTGGGCGCGCGTGTACGCGAAGCTGCCGCCCTCCATCACCACGAAGGTGTCGTCCTCGGTGGCCGGCTGGGGCATGTGCGCGGGGCTGCTGACGGTGGTGCTGCTGGGCGGATGGGTGCTCGTCAACGGAGGCGGCCCCGCGATGCGGGCCATCCGCGACGTGGAGGGCGCCACCAGCACGGAGAAGGCCACGCGCGTGAGCGAGGCGAAGCGGCTCATCAAGCTGGAGGAGGCGGACCAGCGCAACTACCTCCACGGGCGGCTGGACGAGGCTCAGGGCAACATGACCTCCGCGGTGACCTTCTACGCGCTGGCGGTGCGCAAGGACGAAAACGCCCGCGCGGAGTCCCGGCTCATCTCGCTCTTGAAGCACGAGCAGTGCGGCGTGCGCTCCAGCGCGGCGGCGGCCGTGGGCGGCCTGCGCCTGGAGTCCGCACGCGGCGCGCTCGAATCCCTGGCCGATGACGGAGGCCCGAACGAAGGGGGCTCCGGTGGGTTCCTCGGCCTGGGCACCTGTGACTCGAAGCAGGCGGCGGCGGACGCGCTCAAGCGTCTCCCCGCGAACTGACCCTTCCTGCGCCCGCGCGTCTCCGCGGGACGAGGCAACCGAACGTGACGAAGGTGAAGACGGGATTGGATGTGTGGGCGGCGCAGGGGTTCTCCGCGCTCAAGGGCAAGCGCGTGGGCGCCATCGTCAATCCCACGAGCGTGGACTCGCGCTTCCGCCACCTGGCGGATCTGCTGGCCGGCACGGACGGCGTGAAGTTGGCGGCGCTCTTCGGGCCGGAGCACGGCATCCGCGGTGAGGCCCAGTACATGGTGGCCGTGGACGAGGCGCGCGACCGCAAGACGGGCGTCCCGGTGCACAGCCTCTACGGCTCCACCTTCGAGTCGCTCTCCCCGCGCCAGGAGTGGCTGAAGGGGCTGGACGCGCTGGTGTTCGACATCCAGGACGTGGGCAGCCGCTACTACACCTACGTCTACACCATGGCCCTGGCGATGAAGGCCGCGGCCCAGGCCCGCGTGGCGTTCTACGTCCTGGACCGGCCCAACCCGCTGGACGGGGTGACGCTGGAGGGCAACCTCGTGGGGGAGAGGTTCCGCTCCTTCGTGGGGCTGTACGCGCTGCCCAACCGCCACGGCATGACGGCGGGGGAGCTGGCGCGGCTGTTCAACGCGCAGGAGGGCTTCGGCTGTGAGCTCACGGTGGTGCCGTGCGAGGGCTGGACGCGCGACATGTACTGGAGCGACACGGGCCTGCCGTTCCTGCCGCCGTCGCCCAACATGCCCACCGCGGACACGGCGCTGGTGTACCCGGGCATGTGCCAGCTGGAGGGCACCAACGTGTCCGAGGGCCGCGGCACCTGCCGGCCCTTCGAGCAGTTCGGCGCGCCCTGGGTGGACACGGATGCGCTGATGGCGCGGCTGGACAGGGAGCGGCTGCCGGGCGTGGCCTTCCGCCCGGTGGGCTTCACCCCCACGTTCGACAAGTACACGGGCCAGTCGTGCAGCGGGGCCTTCATCCACGTCACGGACCGCAAGGCGTACCAGCCGCTGCGCACGGGCATCGCCATCACCCAGGCGCTGCACGACATTGGCCCGGGGCACTTCGCCTGGCGGGCGGACGCGTACGAGTTCGTGGAGGACGTGCCCGCGTTCGACCTGCTGTGCGGCACCGACCAGGTGCGTCGCGGCATCGAGGAGGGGTGGTCCCTGGACCGGATGCTGGAGGGCTTCGAGGCGCAGGCAGAGGCCTTCCGCAAGCGCCGCGAGCCCGCCCTGCTGTACGCTTCCTCGCGGTGACCTCCACGTGATTGGCGTCTTCTCCGATACGCATGGCGACCTGGATGCCTTCGACGCGGCCTACGAGCTGCTGCGCGCGAAGGGCGCCCGGCGCTTCCTCTTCTGCGGCGCGCGCTACACGGACCTGGATGAGTGGGTGCTGTGGCGCCGCAAGAAGAGCCGGGGCGGGCGCGAGTATTCCGACGCGGACTTCCTGGCGGACGTGACGCAGTGGCTGGTGGCGCCCCAGGACGGCCTTGCGCGCACGCCCGCGTCGCGCGAGGCCCCCGCGGACCTGGCGTCCGAGGACGACCGGCGGCTGGTGATGGAGCGCTTCGTGCGCGTGCCGGACCGCGACTCGCTGGCGTACCGGGACCCCTCCGTGGCCAACAAGGCCATGGACCTGGTGGGGGACACGCTCTGCTGCGTGGTGCACGACAAGAACGACCTGGTGCGGGACGACCTGCTTAACGCGCAGGTGTTCATCCACGGCAAGGAGTCCGAGCCGGCGGTGGTGCAGATTGGCCCGCGCTACTTCGTGACGCCGGGCCGGCTGGTGGGGGCCGCGGAGCAGACGTGCGGCCTGCTGGAGAAGGCGGAGCGCAACCTGAGCTTCTCCGCGTTCCGGTTGGATGGACACCGGGTGCTGCCGCCCCGGGTGCTGCAGGTCGATTCGCGCTCGACGAAGCTCACCGTCAAATAAGAGGCCCGCCGTGAAGGTCGCGCTGCTCGGAGGCTCGTTCAACCCGCCGCACGTGGGCCACCTGATGGCGGCCTCCTACGTCCACGCGACGCAGGGCGTGGATGCCGTGTGGCTGATGCCCACGTTCCGCCATCCGTTCGGCAAGCAGCTGGAGCCCTTCGAATCGCGCGTGCGCATGTGCGAGGCGCTCTGCCGCGAGACGTCCGGCTGGCTCCAGACGAGCCTGGTGGAGCGCGAGCTGGGCGGCGGCGGGCGCACGGTGGACACGCTGGCGTACCTGGTGGAGCGCTACCCGGACACGCGGTTCTCGTTGATCATCGGCAGCGACATCCTGAGGGACCTGCCGCAGTGGAAGGACTTCGACCGCATCCAGCGGATGGCGCACGTGACGGTGCTCTACCGCGCGGGCTACCCGGCGCCGGACACGGTGGGCCCGCCGCTGGCGGAGGTGTCCTCCACGCAGGTGCGCGACCAGCTGGCGCGCGGCCTGGAGCCGTCGGAGCTGGTGCCCTCCGCGGTGCTCCAGGTGGCGCGCGGGGAAGGCCTCTACGGCCTGCGCGGGCCTCGCTAGAAGGTCATCCCGATGAGGTGCAGGTCGCCGAAGCCGTCATCGAAGCGGTGGGCGTACTGGTAGAAGAACGAGAGCGCGTAGGCTTGGCCCATGGTGAGCCGCAGCGTGGCGGAGCCGCCCACCGCCGCGTGGTTGTCCCGGTTGTCCGTGCGCGCGATGGCCCCGAAGCCGTCCAGCTCCACCTGGCTGACGAAGAGGGACGGCAGCACCCACAGCGTGGACGCCCAGCCGTAGTCGATGATGAAGCGGTAGCGGTAGCGCGCGTTGGCGAGCAGCACGTTGCGCGCGCGGAAGGTGTGGTCCTCGTAGCCGCGCAGGTACTCGCTGAAGGCGAGCCCCGGCTGGAGCTGGAGCGGCAGGCCGCCGTCGGTGGTGCTGTCGCGGTTGATGAAGAAGGCCTGGCCCGGGAGGATGCCGCCGACCTCCAGCAGGCCGTCCGGCGCGCCGGGCAGGGCGCGGCCCGCGACGGAGAGCAGGAGGTTGTCCTTGCCGATGAAGGGCAGGCCGCCCAGGTAGCCGTCCACGCCCAGGCGCACGTCGCCCACGGTGGAGTCGCGCGCGAAGGCCTTCGGGAAGATGCCGCCGCTCACGGACAGGCCCAGTCCGCGTTGCGTGCCGCCGTAGGAGGTGCCCTCGCCGGCGAAGTACGACGCGGCGACCTCCGGTCCGATGAGGCGCGTGGTGATGGCCGGCCGGCGATCCGTGGCGTCGAAGCGGCGGTCGAGCGCGAGCACGCCGAAGCTCACGGGCGTGGTCCAGAACGTGCGGGACGCGAACGCGGTGGCCTGCAGGTCCGTGCGCTCGTTCTCGCGCAGGCGCGACGCGGAGACCTGGATGTAGAAGGGCGACAGCAGCGCGTTGCCGTACGCGAACGACACGCCGGGCTGCTTCTCCTTCAGGTCGTAGGTCAGCGTGAGCGCGTAGGCGTTGAAGCCCAACCGGTCCTGGCCCGCGATGGAGATGCCGCCCGCGAAGTACGGGTCGCCTCCGTCGACGTCGTTGGGGACCGTGTAGAAGTAGGGGACGCGGTAGTTCGGGATGAAGAAGCCTTCGAGCGGCGAGTAGGGCTCATCCGTCAGCACCTCCACCGGGCCGCCGACGACGGCCGGAGGCGTCACGGGCGCGTCCACGTCATGGGCGGGATCCACCGGCAGGGGCGGCGGCGCCACCTGTGCCGAGGGGATATCGGAGGAGTCCTGCGCAGGGGCATCCGTCGGGGGCGCGGGCTGGCCTGGGAAGGCGGCGAAGCCATCCTGTGCGTCCGTGCCCTGCGCGGTGGCCGTCGTCCCGGCGGGTGCCGGTGCGGTCGCGACGCTCGTGGCCGGCACCTCGGGCGTCGCGCGCAGCTCGGCGAGGGCTCCCGTGAGGGGCGCGCGGTCCACGGTGAAGTGGATGCCGTCGCGGTTGAGGAAGGCCACCGCGTCCCCGCCCACGGGCGCCGCGTCCATCACCAGGAGCGGCGCGTCGGTCACGCGGGCGATGCGCCGGGTGGACACCGTCATCACGTGCGCCTGGAGCCGGCCCTCGTGCTCGCGCAGGAAGACGAGGTGATCCGCGTCCAGCCACCGGGGCGAGTAGTTGAACAGCCCATCCCGCGTGAGCCAGCGCAGCGAACCGTCCGGCTCGCGCAGCACCAGGTCCCAGCCTTGCGCGCCGTTCATGGGGAACACGTACCGTCCCCCGTCCGGTGACGTCACCGGCGTGCCCAATGCCGTATGCGCCTGGAAGTCCGTCAGCCGCTCGCGCTGACCGCTCTCCAGATCCAACCGCACGAGGTTGGCCGCGTCGCCATTCACCTCCACGAACACGTAGGACCGGCCATCCGCCGTCACGTCGCCGCCCATGCCCACCAGGCCGTCCCACAGCCGCACCACGTCGCCCGTGCGCGCGTCCACCCGCCACAGCTTCCCCGTGTAGCTGCCCACCGCGTCGATGTCCGCGCTGACCAGGTACAGCCACTGGCCGTCCCGGCTGAACGTCATGCCGCTGACCAGCGACGGGCTGGCCACCACCCACCGGCGCCCCGGCAACAGCTGCACCAGCGCGCGGCTGAAGCGCTCGCGGCCGTCGCGCTCGCGCACGGTGAGGTGGGTGATGGCTTCACGGCCCACGCTCACCAGCGCCGTGCTCCCGTCGGCCGGGTTCGCGGCGAGCCGCGAGAAGTAGCCCGCCTCCCGCACCAGCACCTGCTGCGTGGCGGGGCGCTCGCGCACCTGGAGGTTCTTCTGGAGGCTCTCTTCGAACTCGCTGAACAGCGACCCGATGTCCTTGCCGTACACCCGCTTGAACCGCAGCGTCACCGCGAGGGGCGGGAACAGCGAGCTGCCCTGTTCGTCCACCAGCTTCCACAGGCGCTTCTCGCCGTAGGTCTTCGCCAGGTACTCCACGAAGTTCATCCCGCTCAGGTAGTTGCCGCCGAACGGATCCAGCGCGCGGTTCTCCGGAGACAGGTAGCCCGCGTTGAGCTCGCCCTTCCTGGCAGCCACCGCGCCCTCCCACCAGCCGCGCCACACCGGGCTGAAGGGACGTCCCGTGTCCTTGCCCAGCCGGCCCTCGTAGTAGGTCGCCAGGCCCTCCAGGAACCAGGACTCGGTGAAGATGTTGGGCTGGAAGAGGCCGCCCGTGACCTTGTTCAGGACGTTCCACAGCCCGCCCACCTGCTGCATCTGCACGTAGTGGACGGACTCGTGACAGGCCACGTCGCCGATGTCCGTCTCACCCAGGCCCAGCAGGTTGAACTGCTCCAGCGTCATGTGCTGCGGCAGCACCATCTGCTGCGGCGTGCTGGCGAACTCCGACTGGACGTACGCGTTGTTGAAGTCCGCGCTCGTCAGGTAGACGAGCACCCGCTTGCGCTCGGCCTTGCTCCACGCGTCGGTGCGCAGCCGCTCCACGCAGCCTTCCATCCGGGCAGCCACCCGCAGCGCCGTCCCGCGCAGGTGCGCCGGGTAGTACAGCTCCATCGACCGCGTGGTCAGCTTGTGCATGTCGTCCCGGGCGAACGACGCCTGGACGTTCTGCGGAAAACGGGGTGCGACGAAAGCACACCCCGATGTCAGCAAGAGGAGACACGCGAGGATGGCGGGCTGGCGGGCAGGCCCGCGACGAGCTGACATGGCGGCGCATCCTAACGACCACAAATCGTAGTCACGAACGCGTTTTTCACGGTAAGGGAACGCGTCGCATTCCTCACAGGAACCTTCCCATGACCGAACCCGCCGAGCCCCAGGGGCTCCCCGTCCCGCAGCACGTGCACAATGCGCAGCTCCAGCTTTCCGCCGCGTTGGAGAAGGCCAGCGGCGCGCCGGTCGACCTGACGAAGGCGCCGTGGGCGGACGTGGAGACGGCGGTCATCCAGCTCCTGGGCGGCCGGTTCGACCCGAACAACCCGAACCACCAGGGCGCGGCGCTGGGCCTGGCGGGCGGCTTCGCGCTGCGCCTCATCACCGAGCACCAGGCGTTCTGGTTCCCCAACCGGGACTCGCCGGAGGGCGCCTCGCTGGGCTTCCCTGAGGCCATCATCATGCTGTCCCCGTTCGGGGCGGTGATGGACGCGCTGGCGCAGGGCAAGTTGACGCGGCTGGACGACCTGGCCGCGGACATCCGCCGCTCGCTGGGGCAGGTGAAGTTCGGCACCAACCCGGCGCAGGCCCTGGGCGGCGGTCAGCCCCAGCGGCTGGGGCCCCAGGAGTACCAGCGCCTGTTCGACCCGGGCTTCCTCCAGTTCATCGTGGTGGATCCGGCCAAGACGAAGCAGGCGCTGGAGGCGAAGACGGACGCGCTGGCGCGCGACGTGCGTGACGCGCTGGGCCGCACCCAGCCGCCGCTGCCGCCGGAGGCCCGCCAGCAGTTCGAGGGGCAGATCGTCACGTCGCTGCAGCGCATGGAGCAGGGCAAGTCGCTGGCGGATCAGGCCGAGCGCGCCCCGCGGCTCGCGGAGCTGCTGACGCACCTGGTGGCGACGGTGGGCGGCACGGGCTCCGCGCCGGAGGAGTTCTGGCACGACGTGGTGCTGCCGCTGCTGTTCATCGGCGCGCCCGCGAGCTTCCCGCCGCTGGATGACGACGAGCTGGAGGCGTTCAAGCAGGGCGCGGATCCGCTGGCGCTCTTCGTGGACGTGGTGCCCCACTCGCACCGCGCGCCGGACGAGGGCCTGCTGGGCGCGTTCGAGATGTCGGAGATCGGCCTGGTGCACCCGGCCTTCCAGAAGGTCGGCGCGCTGCGCCTCATCCGCATCAACCCGGACCGGCTGAAGCCGATGCTGGAGAAGTACGACCCGAACGCGACCATGGACGCGGTGCAGCGCTTCACGGAGCACGTGTCCAAGGCGGCGGGCAAGCCGGCCGCGGAGTCTCCGCAGGGCAAGGAGATGCTGCAGGCGGCGCTGACGCTGCTGGCGGACCTGAAGCGCTCCGTGTCGGTGGGCGGCGACGTCTGCCTGCGCCGCCTCACGGAGGCCGAGGCCGCCTCCGAGCAGGCGCTGTCCATCGTGCGCCGCGCGCTGCAGAGCCCGCGCATCATCCTCACCTAGTCGGGTGAGAAGGGCGCGCGTCCGGGGCGACCGGGACGCGCGCCGTCACCTCTTCGCGAGCAGGGCTTCCAGCGCGGCACGGGGCTCCGGACGGAGCCGCTCCGAGGCCAGCCGCAGGGCCCGCCCCGAGAGCTGTGCGTAGAGCGGAGCGATGTCCGAGGGCAGCGCCGAGAGGTGCGCCGCGACGACGCCCGCGTCTCCCCGGACGATGGGGCCGGTGAGTCCCCCCGAAAGCCCGCGCGCCTCGATGCCGCGCAACGCCGAGCGCATCAGCGGCAGCAGGGCCTTCAGCGCGGCTTCAGGATCGATGCCCGCCGCACCCAACGCGCCCACCGCCGCGTCCGCCAGGGCCACCAGTCCACCGGCGCTCAGCACCGCGCCCGCGTGATAGGCGGCCCGGTGCGCCTCCGGCACGTCGAACATCGCGAAGCCCACGTCCTCCGCCATGCGCTGGAGCACGGCGCGCAGGGCAGGGGAGCGGGTGCTGATGGCGGCGGTGTGGCCCGCGAGCGAGTCCCGCGCGGAGGACACGGCGCAGAGCGGATGGAACGAGCCCACCGCGCGGCCCCGCTGCCTACCCAGCGCGGCGAGGGGCAGCGCGCCCGCGGTGTGCACCAGCGCCACCGTGCGCGGCAGCTCGCGTGAGAGGGCTTCGGACACCGACGGCACCGCCGCGTCCGGAACGCACAGCACGCAGACGCGAGCCTTCTTCAGGTCCGCCGGGGTCGCGGGCTTCAGGCCCAGGGCCCGCGTGCGCTCACGGCCCGCATCGTCGCGCGAGTGCACGCGCACGGGCCAGCGCTTCGCCTGCAGCGCCAGCGCGAGCGCGCCACCCAGCCTCCCCGCGCCGACGATGACCACCGGGACCCGGTGCGCCTTTGGCGTTACGGATGCTCCAGGCCCGGTTCGCGAGCCCGCCGTGCGAGGACGCGCCGGATTCACGGCCTCGGAGCGAACGGTGCCGCTCCGGCCTCGCCGCGCCACCGTCAGGCGGCGTCCCGGGCGAACTGGAGCTGACCGGCCTGCACGGCCACGCGCACGCGGTCGCCCGCGCCGAACTCGCCGGAGAGGATGCGCTCCGCCAGGGGGCCTTCCACCAGCCGCTGAACCACCTGGCGCATGGGCCGCGCGCCCAGCATCGGGTCGAAGCCGCCGGACTTGAGCAGGTGCCCCACCACGTCCGTGCCCGCCGTGTAGACGATGCCGCGCTCCGTCGCGAGCCGCTTGCTGCTCTCCGCCAGGATGAGCGTGGCGATCTTCGCCACCTCCTGCTCCGCCAGCGGACGGAACGGCAGCCGCTCATCGATGCGGTTCCACAGCTCCGGCGGCAGCGCCTTGCGCGCCGTGTCCGACGCCAGGTCCAGCGCCTTGCCCTCGGCCGCGTCCGCCGCGCCGAAGCCCACCGCGCGGCCCGTGCGGCTGAACGCCTCCGCGCCCAGGTTCGTGGTCATCACGATGACCGTGTTCGAGAAGTCGATGTGCCGGCCCTTGCCGTCCGTCAGCCGCCCCTCCTCCAACACCTGGAGCAGCAGCATCTGCACCTCGCGGTGCGCCTTCTCGATCTCGTCCAGCACCACCACCGACGACGGCCGGCGGCGCACCGGCTCCGTGAGCTGCCCGCCCTCACCGAAGCCCACGTAGCCCGCGGGCGAACCGATGAGGCGCGACACGCCGTGGGACTCGGACATCTCGCTCATGTCCATGCGCACCAGCGCGTCCCGGTTGCCGAACAGCACCTCCGCCAGCGCCCGCGCCATCTCCGTCTTGCCCACGCCCGTGGGGCCCAGGAAGAGGAAGCTGCCCATGGGACGGCGCGACGCGAAGCCCGCGTAGTTGCGGCGGATGACCCGGGCGATCCGCACCACCGCGTCGCCGTGGCCAATCACGCGCTCCGCCAGGTCGTTCTCCAGCCGGAGCAGCCGCGCGGAGTCGTTCATCAAGAGCCGCTCTTCCGGCACGCCCGCCAGCTTCGCCACCACGCGCGCCACGTCCGCGGCGTCCACGCGGTGCTTGCCCTCGCGGTGGCAGCGGCTGCCCGCCAGGTCCACCACACTGATGGCCTTGTCCGGCATGAACCGGTCCGTCACGTAGCGGCTCGCCAGCGACGCGGCCGCCTCCAGCGCCTCCGGCAGGTAGCGCAGCGCGTGGTGCTCCTCGTAGCGCCCGATGATGCCCTTGAGGATCTGCACCGTCTCCGGCACCGACGGCTCGTTCACCACCACCGGCGTGAAGCGCCGCTCCAGCGCCGGGTCCGCCGCGATGAACTTGCGGTACTCGTCGTGCGTCGTCGCCCCGATGCAGGGGAACTCACCGCGAGCCATCGCCGTCTTCAGCTCGTTGGCCGCGTCCTGCGGGCCCTCGCCCGTGGAGCCCGCGCCCACCAGCGTGTGGATTTCATCGATGAAGACCACCACGCGCCCCTCGGCCCGCCGCACCTCTTCCTTCAGCGCGTTGAGCTTCTCGGAGAACGAGCCGCGCAGCTGCGTGCCCGCCACCAGCGTGGCCATGTCCAGCTCGACGAGGATCTTCTCCGCCAGCGTGCCGCGCAGGCCCATCAGGCGCTGCGCCACGCCCTCCACCACCGCCGTCTTGCCCACGCCGGGCTCGCCCAGCAGGCACGGGTTGTTGGTGCGGCGCTTGCCCAGGATGTCGATGACCTCCTCGACCTCCCGCGCGCGGCCCACCACCGGGTCCAGCTTCCCCTCGCGGGCGGCCAGGCTCAGGTTGCGGCCCAGCGACGTAAGCATCGGGAACGCCTTGGCGTCCAGCGTCAGCGGCTGCCCCTTGGCCTGCGAGGGCGTCGCGGACGGACGCGTCGCCGGAGCCTGGGGAGCCTGGGG